>JAFARV010000581.1 GCA_019245255.1 Acidobacteriaceae bacterium
CGCCCTGCGGGATAGCGCAATGCTGGAACTCCTGTATGCTACCGGCGTGCGGGTCAGCGAGCTCATCAGGGTCCGAGTGGCCGATCTCGACGACACGCAGGGCGTGCTGCGCGTCGTGGGTAAGGGGAACAAGCAGCGGCTCGTACCGGTTGGGCGGTCTGCGCTCGCCGCGATCGCCGAATACATGGCCGCCGAAAGGCCGGTACTGCTAAACGCACGGAGTAGTCAACATCTGTTTGTGACTTCGCGGGGCGGCGCCATGACGCGCCAGGGATTTTGGAAGTTACTGAAGACACGAGGCAAATCGGCCGGCATATTCGGCGGTGTCAGTCCCCATGTCCTGCGGCATAGCTTCGCCACGCATTTGCTCGAAGGCGGCGCTGACCTGCGCAGCGTGCAGGCAATGCTCGGGCATGCCGACCTCGGGACCACCCAAATCTATACGCACGTACTTCGCTCCCGGCTGCGCCAGATGGTGGATGAACACCATCCCCGAGCGACACGTCAGCCGCTGAAACGCACCCAGGCCGTCTCGCCGGCAGGAGGCTCCATTCACTCATGAGCGATTACATGTTCATGCTCGAGAGCCACCTGACAGGAGACCAGACCAAGGTTCTCGGGCAGGTGCGTGATGCTGCTGAACAGGCGAATCTGAACTTGTTCCTGACCGGTGGCGCAATGCGCGACATGATGGGAGGTTTCCCGATCCGCGATCTCGACTTTACAGTTGAAGGCCCCGCTGTCAAATTCGCAAAAAGCTTCGCGGAAACGTCCGGCGCGCGCATTATTTCGGTTGATGACGTCCGCAAATCGGTCGAGCTTGTCTTTCCTGGCGGAGTCAGCGCAGGCATCGGGATGGCACGGATCGAAAAATATTCAAAGCCCGGCGCCAGACCACAGGTTTCCCCCGGCACGATCCACGATGACCTCCAAGGGCGCGATTTCACCGTGAACGCTATTGCCCTCTCGCTCGGCAAAGCCTCGCGAGGCTTGCTGCTCGATCCGACAAATGGTCTTGGCGACCTTGCTGCCAAAGAGCTCCGCGCGACGAGCAATCACGCCCTGTGCGACGACCCTTCCCGGATTCTGCGAATGTTCCGGCTTAAAGCACGCTTTGCGCTGACCATCGTTGATCGCACATTGTCCCAATACCAAGGGGTGCGCGAAGCCAGGCTTGAAACAAAGATTCCGGCCTCGGCATTCGAATACGAGTTTCGCCAGATCGCACGCGACATCACCGCTCCGGAAATCCTGAAAACATTGGATGACGAGAAGCTGCTGGCGGTACTCTCGCCCGCCTTGACCGGAGCCAAACTCAACCTTCCCGGATTCCAGAAATTGCAGAAGGTCCGTCAGTCTTTACCGGTCGACGGTGCGCTTACGGTTGACTGGTATGCACTTTTTCTCTTTCTCCTCTTCGAAAAACTCACCTCTCGCGAACGTTCGGCGTTAACGCAGGCACTGGGAATCGAGAAGGCCGAGCTTGACGCCGCGTCAAAGCTCGAAACGCGGGCGACGAAAGTCGAAAAAGAGCTCGCTGGTGCCCGCATTACCAAACCATCCATGCTCTACGCCCGGCTATGCAACGTGAGCGGGGAACTGCTGGTTTTTCTGTTGATGCGATCCGGTCAGCGAATCGTGCTCGACCGGGTGAAAAACTATCTGCAAAAGTACTTACCTCTGGCCCAGGAAGTTACCGAAAAGGACGTCATCGAAGCCGGCGCCCAACCCGGCACTCCAAAATTTGCGAAAATTCAGCAGCAATTAATAGCGTCAAAGCTGGATGCCAGGCCTAAGAAGGTAGTGGTTGAAGAACCACCTCCGCCGCCGCCGTCCGGACCGGGCCGCCGCTCAAGCAGCTTCGCCAGATCAATTACTTAAGCCCGCCATCGCGTCCCCAAATACCGGTACCAAAAACCTTGTTGCGTCTTTCTTTGAGAAACGATACTCTACTTTCTAGATGGACAATACGCCATTACTGCCTCCGTCCCCCGCGGAGCACGGCAAAATCGCTGCGCGGTTCCTTCGCGGAACCATTGCAGACGAGCTGCAGAATGGCGAAACGGCTTGGTCTAAACCAGCAACCGGCGTTCTCAAGTTCCACGGCATTTATCAGCAGGAAGACCGTGATCTTCGAAAAAAGGGTGAAAAGCTGATCACGGCCATGGTCCGCCTAGGTGTGCCCGGTGGCGTACTCACGGCTGATCAGTACCTCGCCCTCGACAGGCTTGCCGATATAGGCGACGGCACGCTGCGCATCACCACGCGCCAGGACATTCAATATCACTATGTGCCGAAGCTGCGCATTCACGAGGTCATTCGCGGCATAAATGAGAGCTACTTGACAACACTCGCGGCTTGTGGCGATGTTGTCAGGAATGTTGTTTCGTGCTCCGCTCCGTTCGATACCGAGCAGCGGCGCGAGTTGTACTCGATCATTCGGTTCCTCTCGAAGAGCCTGAAGCCGCAGAGCACAGCGTACTATGACGTCTGGATCGATGGGGAACGTGCGGTATCGCTCGAAGAAGAAACGCGAGACCAATGGGAAGTTGAGCCCCTATACGGCGCCGCCTATTTGCCGCGCAAGTTCAAGATCGGTTTCACCTTTCCTGGCGATAACACTACGGATGTCTACGCCAACGACGTGGGCGTAGTGCCTCACTATGAGTCAGGCAACCTCAGTGGCTACACAATCCTGGCTGGCGGTGGCATGGGGCAAAGCACCGGCCTCAAGATGACGCATCCACGTCTCGCGGATCCGATTTGTTTTATTGGGCCGACTAGAGAAGAGCTGCTTGAGGTCTGCCGTGCAATCGTGACCATCCATCGCGACTTCGGCAATCGCAGCAACCGAAAGATGGCGCGACTGAAGTATGTGCTCGATGCCTGGGGTGTCGCAAAGTTTAAGCAGGAATTGGAAACACGGGTCGGCCGTGAGCTTGCGCCGCCGAAGGACCTCGTCTGGCATCGCTCGAACGATTACCTCGGGTGGCATAAGCAGAGTGATGGCCCGGACGGCAGGCCAGTCTGGTTTGTGGGCGTCCGTGTCATAGCGGGAAGAATCAAGGACTTCGATGAACAGCGCCAAGTCCGCGCCGGGATCCGCTCCGTCGTCGAGAAGTTCCGCCCGGGAGTCCGCCTGACCCCGCAGCAGAACATGTACCTGAGCGATATCGCCGACGCCGATCGTCCGGCAATTGCTGCGATGTTGCGTGAATACGGTATTTCGGAGCCAGAGAGTCTTCCTCCCGTTCTGCGGCACGCTATGTCGTGTCCCGCCCTGCCCACCTGCGGGCTTGCGATAACCGAGTCCGAACGAGCGATGCCCCAAATCGTCGCCGAGATCCAGGCCGAACTGAACGCGGTCGGTTTGAGCGATGAAATCGTGCACTTGCGAACGAGTGGATGCCCGAATGGCTGCGCACGTCCCTACACCGCAGAAATCGGCATTGTCGGCGCAAGCGTCAACATGTACACGATTTACCTCGGCGCGTCGCCTTTGGGTATGCGCATGGGCAAGGCGTTCGCGACCAACGTGAAGGGCGATCAGATCGCAGCAACCCTCCGCCCGATCATCCAGTTCTTCGCAGCCACGCGCCACACGGGCGAGACCTTCGGCGATTTCTGTCATCGCGCCGGGATAGAAGCGTTGCGCGAGGTTACCAGCGAAGTCGCGGCTTAAGTTTCTGCGGCTGCTTACGGCTCCTTCACCTTTATCACTCGATCGCACCTGGCGAGCACCAGGTCGGCCCTCGTCGCGCTCCCAGCCCTGACCGCCGCGAGGAGCTTCCATACGTTTTGCGGATTTGCCGGCGCACCCACCACCAGAGCATCGGTAGGGAGAGTCCAATCAAAGCGATCGAACTCTGTTCCGGGACGAGCTCGGCGTTTATGATTACATCGCCTGCCGCGTTGTCGTAGAACACAGTGAACATGCCTCGCCCGTTGTCAAAGGAGTCCCACATAACATCGCTGAAAGTACCCGAGATGTCTCCCGGAGCGGTCTCAAATAAGAGGAAGGACTCGCGCGGTAAGGGAGTGAAACCATTTCCGAGCATGATGTCGAGCGTGCCGTCCAGATGAATCGCGTATCCTTCTAAGGCGCTGCCTGAAAGGCCGCCTGCCGGTATTAGCCAGGGGCCCGCGAGAACTTGCCCATAGCTTGTCGGTGCTGTGAGCACTTCCTTCAAAACGCCGTCGGCGAACTGGTTATACCCGATCGGGTTTGAAGCGCCAGTACCCACATTGATACCGGTCAGAGGCTCCGGGGCGATACTGCAGCAGCCATTCGAGATATAAATCGTTCCGCTGTTGGTCCAGATGGGAGCAGATGCTCCGCCACCAATGACGGATAAAAGCCCCGAATTCGTCACGCTCATGGTGTTTATCGGCGCCCACGAAAACATTTGTCCATTGTTGACAACGTTCGTGATCTTTAGTGCCGGCGCAGAAGAAAGAGGAGGACTGACGAATACATTAGGGCAGGAAAGAGGTGA
>JAFARV010000643.1 GCA_019245255.1 Acidobacteriaceae bacterium
AGGGGTGACGGGTCAGGTGGATATTGTCTCTTTGTTGGCCGACTTACAGCCGAAAAAGGCGTTCGTACACTGCTGGACGCGTGGACTCGTTTCAAACCGCCGCTTCCGCTCGAGATCGCGGGCGATGGAGATCTTGCTCCGGCGGTCGCCGCCGCTGCCCGAGGATGTCCAGCAATTCGGTGGCATGGACGCCTCGCGAAGGCGCAAGTATACGAACGAATGAAGAAGGCCGCACTGCTGATTGTTCCCTCGACGTGGTATGAGGCGTTTGCGATGGTGCTCGTCGAAGCGTTTGCCATGGGTCTGCCCGTCGTGGCAAGCAGAGTCGGTGCAATGGCAACAATCGTAAAGCATGAAGTAACAGGACTGCACTTCACACCCGGAGACTCCGCCGACCTGGCCGCGAAGGTGCGGTGGTTTTGCGAGCACCCGGATAGGGCGATTCACATGCGCAAACATGCCCGGCTTGATTTCGAAGCGCAGTATACAGGTGAGCGCAATTACTCACTGCTGATGGAAATTTATAGGGATACGATTGCTCATTACCATCGCGACCAGGGCCCAGCCGCGATTCTATCGTTAGACAGTTCGGCCGAAAGCACGATCGACTTAGTCCAGATTGCCGGCCAGCCTCGTCCAGAGACACATATTTCTGTCGAGCCAAACTGAATATGGCAATCCTCTGAACTATTCATACCCATGGCTTCGGTCGAGAATACACTTATTCTGGGAATGAAGGTCAGCCGGACCGATTACCAGCATGCATCGAGTTTGATACTTTCTTGGGCTAAGCAGAAGTTATCAAGGTATGTCTGCGTCGCGACCGTGAATAACGTCATGGAGGCTTTCGATTCCGAGAAGTTTCAGACCGTGATGAACCAGGCAGACCTCGTGACGCCGGATGGGATGCCTGTCGTGTGGGCGCTCCGCTGCCTTGGGCGGAAGAATGCAACGCGCGTCTATGGCCCGGATCTCACGCATGTACTGCTAGAGAAGGCGGCAGCTGCCGGAGTTCCAGTTGGCTTTTATGGTGCTGCACCGGAAGTGTTGCAGCGACTGGTTGAGCAGGTACAACGGCAGTACCCACAATTGCGGGTCGTGTATGCATTCTCGCCACCGTTTCGCCCGCTTTCCGCTGCCGAGGACGAAGAGATCGTGAGAGCCATAAACGGCTCGGGAGCGGCGATCCTCTTTATTGGCTTGAACACGCCGAAGCAGGATAACTGGATGGCTGCGCATCGCGATAAGGTCCGGGCGGTCATGCTCGGCGTCGGGGCGGCGTTTGATTTTCTTGCGGGTACCAAGCCGCAAGCGCCTCGCTGGATGATGGCGGTCGGTCTGGAATGGCTCTTCCGCCTTGCAGTAGAGCCACGACGCTTGTGGAAACGATACCTCAAGCACAACCCACGTTTTGTTCTATTTTTTGCGATGCAATTACTCAGGCTCAAATACTACGACGTTGAGCTTGGTAGCGCGACATGACCGTTACCGCGTTCAAGCGACGTAAACGCAGGTAGCATAACAATTCCAATCAATTGGGAGGATGTTGAATTGACGAGCAGGCGAGTGCTGGTGTGTGGCGCGGGTGGGTTTATTGGTAGTCACCTTGTGACACGGCTGAAAAGAGACGGGTTCTGGGTGCGCGGTGCTGATCTAAAGCGGCCCGAATACAGTGAATCAGTTGCTGATGAATTTATGGTTGGTGATCTCTGCGACCCATGCTTTGCGAAAACGGCCGTGGCGCGAATCGATGAGGTCTATCAGCTAGCTGCTGATATGGGCGGCGCGGGTTACATTTTCACGGGCGAGCACGATGCAGCTGTTATGCATAATTCGGCGACCATTAATCTCAACGTCCTGGAAGCGGGCCGCAAGGCCGGTGTTCAGAAGTTCTTTTACTCTTCGTCGGCGTGCATGTACCCGGAATACAACCAACTCGATCCTGACAATCCGAAATGCTCCGAGGACTCTGCTTATCCGGCTGCTCCAGACAGCGAATACGGGTGGGAGAAGCTGTTCAGTGAGCGGCTCTATATGGCATACGAGCGGAACCATGGTGTAGAGGTCAGGATTGCCAGATTTCACAACATCTTCGGACCCGAAGGCACCTGGACAGGTGGGCGTGAAAAGGCGCCAGCAGCCATTTGCCGCAAAGTGGCTGAGGCAATTGACGGCAGTAGTATTGACATCTGGGGTGATGGCCGGCAGACCAGGTCATTCCTTTATATTGATGAGTGCATCGAAGGAGTCCGGCGCCTTATGGACTCCGATTTCACAGGTCCGGTGAACATCGGATCCGAAGAGATGGTGACAATCAACCGACTTGCCGAGCTAGTGATCAGTATCGCCGGGAAATCATTATCAATCAATCATATTCCTGGCCCGCTTGGCGTACGAGGGCGGAACTCAGACAATAGGCTGATTCGCGAGAAACTCGGATGGGCTCCGTCCCGCCCACTTCGAATAGGGCTCGAAAAGACTTACGACTGGATTTCAGGTAAAGTGAAGGCTGTTGAGAGGAATGATGTTACCGAGCGATTGGTCGCCGCCTCAGCATAGCTCGATGTATTGTTTTTTCCTTCACAGTCAAGCCTGTACGCTCACTTGCTTGTAAGTGTTCGGAAGCCACTCAAAAAGAGAATCCAACAAACGGTGAAACTAGAGCACATTCGAGGAACTATCACACGTCGTTGGCATCCTGGAGTTCTGAAAAGATTCGTTCGCAGGAGGCACTCGAATCGCGGCGTCGAGCGGTATCGTCGGGCGGGCATGACCGCTTCTACATCCTTTCTGTCGAAGGCGCTGAACATAGTAATCGGCTTAGTTTCGGTTCCTTTGACCATTCGCTATCTCGGCACCGAGCGGTATGGTATTTGGCTAACAATCAGCAGTCTTTTGACGTGGATGTCCTTGACTGACTTCGGACTGGCTGGGAGCGCACTTATCAACGTGATTGCCGAAGCGGACGGGAAGGACGACCGCGAGCTGGCTCGCGAATACGCCGCTTCGGCCTTCTGGGCGTTAGTAGCAATAAGCCTAGTACTTGCTTCGTTACTGGCGTTTAACTTTCATTTGATTCCCTGGCGAGCGGTGTTTCGGGTCTCAGCAGCGGTGTCGACGCGTGAGTTGGATCTCGCTTGTGCAGTCGCTCTGTCGGCGCTTCTCTTTAACATGCCGGTGAACATGTCCTTTTCGATCTACAACGCCTATCAGGATGGCTTTTTCTGGAATATCTACACCATAGCGGGCAATCTTTTGGCCCTGGCCGGGCTTATCCTTGTCACGTATTTCCGTGGTGGTCTGCCCGCTCTCATTATGGCGACGTTTGGTACGCGGGTGCTGGTCGCCAGCGTAAATCTGACTTATGTCTTTACTTTCCGGTATCCCTGGTTGCGCCCCGCGCTCTCTGCTGTGCACCGGAGCCGAATTAAACGTCTTCTGGGCCTGGGCTGCAAGTACATGATCACGGAATTAGCGAACCTGGGCATTAATCAGAGCCAGCCACTCATCATTACCCAACTGCTTGGCCCGTCAAAGGTGGCCATCTTTGTGGTTGCTTACAAAATCATCGCTCTACCGCTTGATCTTGCCTACATAGGCACGTCTCCCTTTCTTTCGGCATTCGCAGAAGCCAGGGCGAGGGGTGACTGGAAATGGATTCGGAACGCATTTAAGCACGCAACGCTCGCGTGTCTCGCCGCTGGTGTCCCGATAAGCCTCGCAATAGGAGCGGCAGCACAATTTTTGGTCCGGCTTTTAGCGGGCTCACAAGCCATTCCAAATTGGGGAGTAATCGGATGGTTAACCACCTATACGATCATCGGAATTGCTTTTGTTGCGGCTGGCCAGGCATTATGTGGGCTCGAACGAGTGGGCGTGTTTGCTATTTGCCAAAGTTCCGCAGCCG
>JAFARV010000690.1 GCA_019245255.1 Acidobacteriaceae bacterium
CAGGGAACTTGGTCGGGTGGGCTTTTTTGGATTGTTCTTGAAGTTAGTACTGGGCGTGGCGTATTGCTGTGGGGTTCTCTTGCGGAGCAACCATTGTTCCCTGAGCCAATCTCTAAACTTACGGCTGTTTTATTAGCACGCTACATACCAAAGATTAGTGCTTTTGATTTCAGGGGCTTAGGGCATAGCCGCACAAGTTATATGAACGCATTTTTTACATGCTTATAGAAGATGGATAATGCGCCCGGCTCGACGGCGTCAAGGATGGGCGGGCAGCGACTCTGGAAGTGTGGACGGGCGTACAATTCGGCCGGACTTTGACTCGTCCAGCGAGATGTGATTTACCTCGAGTGTCGAACCGGTCGTCTGGTCCAGCGCCACGCGCGCGTTGCTGTACGCCACCAATGCGGCTACTTCGTTCGATTGCGCCGTTGCGAGATCGCGCTGCTGGGTGACCACATTGTATGGGGTCGATGCTCCAAGCGAGAATTTCTTCTGTTCCGCATCCAACAGTTGCTCTTCCAGGATGCGATTGCGTACCGCCGCCTGATAGCGGGCGCGGGCCTGCCGTAGAGCCGTCACCTGATTGGCAACATCGACTGCCACCTGGTTCAGATCGCGCTGGTCTTGCAGTTGCGTCTGGCGGATGGTGAGCTGATCAATCGCATAATCCGCCTGACTCTGCCGGTTGCGGAGCGTTGCCGCAAAGAACACGCCGGCGTTTTCGCTGGGATAGTTGCGCCGGAATACTTGGCCGATGGCCTTTTGCAGGCCGCCGACGACATACGGATCAGGAAATTCGCAAGGCAGATTTGTGTGGTAGTTTGCCGGACATGGTCCGATGCCGGGCGGGAACTGCTGCGCCGGCAACCGCGCAGCCTCTTGAGGACTGAGCGGGACTGGCTGGGCTTTTCCTGCAAGACCTGCGTTCGAGGTACTCGCAAATCCCGCTAACTGCGGCAGTACCCCATTACTCGTCCCAAGCGCGCTTAAGGCTGCGACCTGAAGATTCATGCGCTCCGCAGCAATGTCGACACGGTTGGCTCGTGCCCGCGACACCAGTTGGCTAAGCGGCGGCAGATTATCTTGCTCGGGTACATCGATCCGATCGAGCGGAACGATGTGAACGTTAGCAAGCAGCGGATCGGCGGTACCGGTCCGGCTCAGGACGTTCTTCAGGCTGAGCTCCTGCTGAACCAGGGTGGTTTGTGAAACTACCAGATCCTGCTCGCTTGACGCGACCTGCGCCTCGGCATTGGTAATATCGAGGGGCGCCATCGTTCCGATCTCTACCTGCTTCTTGTTGTTGGCATAGAACTGCTGTGCGACTTCAACTGCGCTCTGCTTGGCTCGCAGGTCCTGATAATCCGCAACCAGACCGTAGTAAAGGTTCAACGTATTCACCACGACCGATATGACCTGCGATTTGAAATTCAGATCATCGATCTGCAGATTAACTTTGGCGACATTGATGTTCCGGCTGTTGACAGCGAACCCGAAACCGGAGAGGAAGTTTTGTTGAACCGACAGGCTGAGGTTCGGAGCATATGTCGGGTTCAGCAGATTCGTAGGGGCATTCTCATTCAAGTAGGATTCCGTGAAGGTCACGCTTGCCTGCCCACCCGTCAATAACCCCTGCTGAACGGAATCTGTGTAGCTTCGCGTGTTGTCGATCAGGTTGGCCACCGCGCTCTGCGCCAAATTTGCTTGCGGTGAGGAGGTATGCGAGAACGTGGTGTTGTCCTGGACCACTGGGTCGAGAGCCGGCGTCACAGGTCCAATCTGCGAGATTGTCGCGTTGCTGGTCCCGGTGCCACTGGTCCCACCACCACTTGTGCTCACGCCCGCTGCGGCCTGGCTGCCGCGAACACCCTGACCGCGCGCAACGGATCCAACCTGTGACGTGCCGCTCGGCACACCCGGCAATGCGCCGCCGGCCTCGGATCGCTCGAGTCGCCACTCGTCTGTGATCGGGTTATAGCGCGCGATCTCGACGTCAATGTTGTTTTCGATCGCGAGAGCTACGGCATCCTGAGCAGTTAAGTACAGGTTTCCGGCTCTTGTTAGGCTGGCGATGCGTCCTGAGTTTGAGAGCTGTATCGCGGGCACGTAGGGCGCTTTGTATGGCCTGATCGCGACAAAGGAAGAAGGCCTTACCGGCGTGATCGCCTGCATCTGCGATGGCGCCGTCTGCGCTAATGCGAACGGTGCGTTCAGCATCACCGCAAGCGCCACCGCGGTGCATTGCCGAAACTTCCTGCTGGCGCTCCTCATTATGGCTGCTCCGGATTCGGCAGAGTAGTGGGCAGGACCGACTCGTGTGCCACCCGGCCCGACAGCGCTTCCTGCAGCGAAACGCGATTCACCTCTAGCGTGGTGCCCATGGCTTGATCGAAAGCAATCCGCGCATGGCTGTAATTCGCTAAAGCTTGTGTTTCCGAACTTTCCGCAGCCGCCAGCGCCTGCTGATCCTGAACCACTTGAAAGACCGTTGACGCTCCGAGTGTGTATTTCTTCCGGTCGGCATCGAGCGTCTGCTGTTGTAGAATCCTTGCCTTCACGGCCGAGTCATATCGAACGCGCGCCTGCTGCAACCCGATCACAGCATTCTGAACGTCAACTCGAATCTGATTAACATTTTTCTGTAGTTGCAGTTCGGTTTGCCGCAGTTCCAGCTCGCTGGTTACGTAATCGGCTTGCGCTGCGCGATTCCGCAACGGGATGTTCAGAGAGAAACCCGCGGAGTAACTCGGGAAATCACGCTTGAAAATCTGCCCGAGCAACGTATTATAGCTTCCGACCAATGCACCGGCTGCGGGATCGAAGGCGCCTCCTGCAGCGCCGGCGAGGCCGTTGTTTGTAAGTTCGAAGAACGCGTTCAAGCTGGGCTTGAGGCCGTTCCTGATTCCGACCAGGTTTTTCTTGTTGCTGTCGATGTTCAGTTGATACTGCTGAATTTCGACCCGTTGATTCAGGGCATCCTTGACCAACGTGTCAAGGGGCTTCAGCTCGTCTTTAGGAGGCACCTGAATCGTATCCAGAGGAATAACATGCACATCGGCAAGAGTCGGGCTGGCTACTCCGTTCTTGCTTAGCGCGTTCTTGAGTACCGTTTCCTGCTGTAGGAGATTGGTCTGCGAAACGAGCAGGTCTTGTTGGCTCGTGTATAGCTGCGCCTCCGCGCGCGTCACTTCAATCGGCGCCAACGTGCCGATCTGCACCTGCTTCTTATTGTCTTCATACAGTTGTTGAGCTGTAGCCAGCTCGTGTTTCTTCGCCGTGACATCCTGATAAAACGCGACCAAATCCCAGTAGAGATTTAGAATGGCGGAAACGGTTGTAATTACCTGCTGCTTAAACTGTAGGTCCGCAACCTTCTCGTTGTTCTTGGCGACCAGAATATTGCGCCCATTTACCGCGCGTCCAAACCCTAGCAGCAGCGGCTCGGAAACAACCAGATCGGCATCCCCCTGATCGAAAGGATTGATGCTGAAGTTCGGGCTGTTGAAGGAGTTATGCGTGCTGTAGTAAGTGAGCTGGTAGAACATGCCCCATGGAAGCGTTTGCGCAAACTGTGCCTGATAGGTTCGAGTATTGTCGATCAAGGCTGTTGTGCCGCTCAGGAACGTGTTGCTTTGCGGGCTGGTGGAATGCGCGAAATTGGCGACGAAGTTAAAGCTCGGGTCAAGATTCGGAATGGACGGACCCAACTGCGTGATGATGCCGCCGCTGGAACTGACGCCCGCGCCCACCACTCCCGTCGACGCCCCGCCGCTTGCATTCACGTTTACGCCAGTCAGGCTGACACTGCTGGGGCCCTGTGCAACGCCTACACCGACGTTTCGCAGAATGCCGCCGCCTTGGGCACGCTTCAGGACTTCCCGGTTCAAGATAGGTCCATACCGCTGGATCTCTATGTCCAGATTGTTCTCGAGTGCCAGAGCTATCACATCCTGCGCGCTCAGATACAAATTGCCGGCGTGTAGCAGCAGTTCGAGGCGCGTAGAATTGGTCAGATTAATCGGCGGGATCTCCGGACGCTGATAGGGCCGCGTTAACCAGCCAAATCCTCCCTTAGGGGCTTCGATCTGGATTGCATTTTGTGCAATCAGCGGACCGCACAACAGCAGGCTGGTGCACACCAATGCCAAAGGTGCTTGAATTCGTCTCATCAAATTTAATAAGGACCCCTTACTCAGAGCCAGACGGAAAAAGAGGTTCGCAAAATTAAAAACGACAAGCAAACAATCCGGGTTCCGTCGAAAGTTGTCCGTGATGTCCCATCGTATCGCAGCGTTCGCCCTCTTCTGTTCAAGGGCTTACGGATTCGCGTTCCACCGCAAAAGGAGCACGCAACCTGCCAAAAAGCCACCGCTTCGCACTCAGCGGCCTAGCCCGCAATCCCGTACCTGCGTGAGAGGTGAGGTGTTCGATTTCGGGATGCGCGAGTTCGAACGCAAACACCTCCGGTGGCGTTTAAAGATTGTGCGCCGGTTTATGGAACTGTGACCCCGGTCCGCTGTAGCTCCGATTCCTGCGCGGCCAGATCATTGGCCACCATTTCGGCGACTAACTGCCGGAATGTATACTTCGGGCGCCAGCGGAGGACTTCGCGCGCACGCGTCGCATCACCCACCAGGAGTTCCACTTCGGCAGGTCTATAAAACTGGGGATCTTCTATGACAAAGTCACGGTAATCGAGCCCGGCTTCGCTGAACGCCAGTTCGCAGAACTCGCGGACAGAGTGGGTCTCGCCCATGGCGATGACAAAATCGGCGGGCTTATCCTGTTGCAGCATCAGATACATGGCGCGGACATAATCGGCCGCATGCCCCCAATCGCGTTTCGACGCCAGATTGCCGAGGCGCAGCTCCCTGGCAAGGCCGAGCTTGATGCGCGCGACATGATGTGTGATTTTGCG
>JAFARV010000007.1 GCA_019245255.1 Acidobacteriaceae bacterium
CTCCTTGCTGCTCAATCATATAGGTCCGATTTAACCGGTCGCGGCCGACCACGTCGTTTTTTGATGGGCAGGAAAGGAGTACGATTTGTCGCTGTATTCAGATAACAGCTCTTTTTGCGCCGGCTCCCCCGGCTTAAAAAGCAAATCCACGGAGCCGATGCGCATCGCATCTGCTCTGAGGGCGATGTGTGTTATCGGCTTGGCCATGACACCCGCTTTTTCTCAAACGACAACCATTAACCTGGGCACGCAGGGGCGAAACCCCGACTTCTCTAGCTTTCCCTTCACCCGGCCCATTACGGTCGGAACAACGCTCCCAGCCACCTGCCAAGTCGGCCAGCTCTTCTTCAACAGCGCGGCTGCGGCAGGGGCGAACCTGTATGGCTGCACAGCTGTAAATGCATGGACGGCGCTGACCGGAACGGGCGGGGGTTCGGGATCTTCAGGAACGAGTTCTTCCGGAGGCACCTCAACCGGCAACGGCATCGGCCAACTCAACGTCACCTCTTTAAACTTCGGCACACAAGTAACCGGAACCACAAGTACGGCGCAACCCGTCATTCTGTCGAACTCGGGCACGGGTACGCTGACGGTGAGCGGAGTGACAGTGAGTGGGGCCAATGCCAGCGACTTTGCTCAGACCAACAACTGCAGCTCCGTTTCGGTGGGAACCACCTGCACGGTCGCGGTGACTTTCGCTCCGTCAACTACTGCCAGTGAAACCGCGACTCTAACCATTACCGACAACGGCACCGGCTCGCCGCATACGGTCAGCTTGTCCGGTACCGGCACAACCGCCGCGGCCGGCAACGGACCCGCAATCACGCCTTCGGCTCTCGCCACATCTGTTGGGAAGACCTTGACGTTGACGGCGAACAAATCCGTCACATGGTCGCTTGCTCCCGGGAGCGCAGGAAGCATTACGGGAAATGGAACCAGCGCGGTCTACACTCCGCCGGCAACCATCAGCGCTCAAAATACGCTCGGCGGTTGCATGGTTCTCCCGAATGATTCCGTGTTCAACACCAGAATCGACAACCTTCCAGTGCACAGTCAATCGGCGACCTGGATGAGTTCGTTCATCTCTCCCATAGTGTTCCTCGTAAGCTGGGGCGCCAACATCATCGACAACACAGTTCCGAGCACACCGGTCTTCTTTCACTACACGACTGCTTATAATGGCAGCTTCCAGTTGGCGACCTGGCCGAATCGGAAGCGCGAAACTGGCGCCTTCACAGTGGACCCGGGTAATGACCACCACATGCTTTCGGTCAATCGCCAGACCTGCCAGTTCGTCGAAACGTATCAGGACGGCATTCCAGTATCCGGCTGCCCCGCCTGCAACGCGGCGAGCGGGTATCAATATGCATCCACAAGCTATACCCAACCGGCAAACGGAACCACCGATGCCGCTGGCCTTCCGCTGGCGCCTCTCACCTTGCATCTCAGTGAGATCAAAGCCGGCGCGATCAAGCATGCGCTGCGCTTCACGCTTTGTACTGGTTGTATCAATGCGCAAGCGTTGCTCTGGCCGGCAACCGGGGCCAACGGAAGCATAAGTCCGAACGCTCCTCCAATGGGTGCGCGCTTCCGCCTGAAGCAGAGCTTCGTCGTCTCCGGTATCTATGGCGTGAGCTTATCGAGCGGCGGTAGCGGATATACCTCTTCGCCAAAAGTTACGATTTCGGGTTGTCAGACAGCTCCGTCCGCAACCGCGATGATCAGCGGCGGAACGATCAGTTCAATAGTGATTAACAGCATGGGCTCGGGCTGCTCGAACCCCACCGTCACGATCGGTGGACCAGGAACTGGCGCCAGTGCCAGCGCATGGGCGTTTAGTCCGACGGCGCAGGTTCTTCTCACGGGCCTGCAGCAGTACGGGATGATCCTCGCCGACAACGGAACCGCTGGCGAGATCGAAGCGGATACGGATATTATTCAGGATCCGGTAGCCGCCTCGGCCCTGAACGAGATTGGTAACGCAAAACTTGGCGCTTCGTACTTCGAAGTTGTCGACGAATCCAGCCTCATGGTGTCGAAGAATTCGCATGAGGTAAATCCAAACAACGGCTACGTCACTCCGTCTACCTATGCAGTTGTGACCGCGACGGATAGTCAGGGCAACAAAACGACTGCCCCGATTGCCATTCAGCCGGTCACTGTCGGTGTCCTTTATCCCAAGCTCATAATTCTGGCCGGGATGTCCGGATATCAGCTCCAGTCGTGGGTCAACGGAAGCACGAATCAAACAGTCAACTGGTCGCTAACGTCAGGTCCGGGTTCAGTAACGGCGGGAGGCCTGTATACTCCTCCGGCAACGATCTCTGCACCGACAGATGCGATTCTCACAGCCACATCGGCGGCTGATTCGAACGCAACAGCAGTCGTGATCATGACTGTTATCCCCCCCGGGGCGAATCCGGCCAATTCGATTCGGATCGACGTCGGAAGTTCATCCCCGTACACGGACAGTCAGGGAAATACCTGGATGCCCGACGTATTGGGTTGGGAATCGGGTGCGTATTCGGTTCAATTCGATAGCTATCCCGTCAATGCGTGGGGAACCGCCGTAGACCAGAACCTCTACAAAACATACATTTACACGTGGGGTGACGACATTTTCTACGGACCGTTTGTGGTTCCGAACGGGAACTACAAGCTCGGCTTCGCAATGGGAATGGCCGGATGCAGCGGCACCTATTCGGAGACTTCCACGTTCGACAATGGCCTTGTCTGGGGTCCGGTTGACCTCGAATCGCAGGGCCAGATCGGGTCGCACTTTGACCTCGGTAAGGCGGTTAACTATCAGTGCCGTACACCTTACATGGCTTACATACCCGCGCAAGTGACGAATAACGTGCTTTATGCCGTCGTTCGTTCCACCGGCGGCAATCAAAGCCACGCGGCGACCTCAATTGCAGGTCTTTCGATCGTTCCTGACACCACCGCTCCTTACTTGAGCATCGATTCGGGATACACCAGCTCCGTATCTTCCGGCGCCGTGGTTCAGCTCTATGCAGTCGGTTGGTATATGAGCAATTCCGTGACCTGGTCCGTGTCGGGCCCGGGCTCGATTGATCAAACCGGTCTGTATTCCGCGCCCGCCAGCGTTGCGTCCACTACGACGACAACGATAACGGCGACCAGCACAACGAATCCGAGCATTTCGGCTACGTTTACGCTGACTCTGAACCCCTAATTCGTTTCAAAGTGCCGGGCCGGAGCGAATACGCTCCGGTCCCGGAAACTCACCCTGCGAGCGCTTGCTCGAGATCCGCTTTCAGATCTTTGACGTCTTCCACTCCGATGGAAAGCCGAATGAGAGTATCCGAAATGCCAAGTCCGTGTCGCTGCTCTGCCGGAATCGACGCGTGAGTCATGATCGCTGGATGTTCAACCAAACTTTCCACACCGCCAAGACTCTCGGCCAGCGCGAAAACGTTAAAGCGCTCCAAAACCCGGCGGGCATATTGGACATCGCCTTTCAACACCACGGACATCATGCCGCCGAACGCCTTCATTTGCTTCGCTGCGACCTCGTGCCCCGGAAACGACAGCAATCCCGGATAAAGGACTTGCTCCACACGCTCATGCGCGCTAAGCCACTCGGCAAGTTGCTGCGCATTAGCTGAGTGCCTCTCCATTCGCAAATGCAGCGTCTTCAGTCCGCGTAGCGCAAGGAAAGAATCGAATGGACTCGCGACGGCTCCGATCGCGTTCTGCAGGAACGCCAGCCGGTCACCAAGCTCAGCATCGCCGGTAACCGCGACTCCGCCCACGAGATCCGAATGGCCGCCTATGTACTTTGTCGCGGAATGCACCACGATGTTGAAGCCGAACTCTAACGGGCGTTGTAAACATGGACTCGCGAACGTATTGTCCGCAACAGCAAGCATGCCGCGATCTCGAGCAATCCCCCCGATTTTGTTCAGATCGATAATCTTCATCAGCGGATTGGAAGGAGTCTCGACCCACAGCATCCGTGTATTCGGCTGTATCGAATGTTCAACGGCGTCCGGCTCAGACATATCGACAAATGTGAATTCAAGGCCGGCCGAACGCTTCCGTACGCGCTCGAACAGTCGAAAGGTGCCGCCGTACAAATCGGCGCTTGCCAGCACGTGATTACCCGTGTTGAGCAACTCCAGAATGGTCGCCATCGCGGCAAGACCGGACGCAAATGCGAAACCTCGCGTTCCGCCTTCGAGATCGGCAACACAGCGCTCATATGCGAACCTCGTCGGATTTTGCGAACGTGAGTACTCGAATCCTTTGTGAACGCCGGGGCTCGCCTGGACGTAGGTCGAGGTCGCGTAGATGGGCGTCATGATCGCGCCGGTGGATGGATCCGGGTGCTGGCCTGCGTGAATGGCCCGGGTGCCGAAGTGATACTTCATGTCTTAGTGAGTAATTTTTCTGCGGAGATGACCTAGTAAGTCGGATCGCGTAATTAGGCCTATAAAATTATTGCCCTCGGTCACCAATGCAACCAGTCCACGGTCGAGGATGTCGAATACCGATTCAATTGGCGCATCGGCTGAAACGGTTTCTAACTTACTCGTCATAGCCCCTCGGACGTGAGTTTTAAACTTGTCCGGATCTTGGTGGATCGCCAGCAGCAGGTCCGACTCGTCGAGAACGCCGATACAGTTCCCATTTTCAATCACAGGGACTTGCGAAATGTCGGCCATTCGCATCCGCTGGAACGCGGTCAAAAGCGTGTCATCAGGGCCAACCGTGATCACTGCGCCTTCTTCGTACCGGCGTGCCACCAGTTCTCGAAGATTGCCCGTTGAAGGCCGCTCCATATAGCCTTGATCGAGCATCCAGTAATCGTTGTACATCTTCGAGAGGTACTTCGCACCGGCATCACAGACGAATGTGACCACGCGCTTCGGTTGCTTCTGTTCACGGCAATAACGAAGCGAGGCTGCCAACAGCGTCCCCGAAGACGGTCCAGCGAAAATGCCCGTACATTTCAGCAGCTGGCGTGCGGTGTGAAAGCTTTCTTTATCCGATATGCTGTACGCCTCCCTGACTCGTGACACGTCGGCTATCTGTGGCATGCAGCTCCCGCCGATTCCTTCGACAGCATAACTGCCGGACGGCCCCGGACGCCCGCTGCGGACCAGTTCCGCCAGAACCGATCCGAGAGGATCCGCGAGAACCATTTCGCACTTCGGCTCGACGCGCGCAAAGAAGCGGCTGAGTCCCGTCATTGTTCCGCCCGAGCCGATGCCGCAGACAATCGCGTCCATACGGTGTTCCATCTGATCCCAGATCTCCGGACCTGTTGCGATCTCGTGCGCCATGGGGTTTGCGGGGTTGGCAAACTGGTTGATGTTGTATGCGTTTTCCTCTCTCGCGATGCGGGCCGCCATCTCCTGGTAGTACATGGGGTGTCCGGGCGAAACATCGGACCGCGTAAGTCGGATGTCGGCGCCCAGTGCCTTCGCGTGCGCAATTTTCTCCGGAGACATCTTGTCCGGAATCACAAGAATCAGCCGGTAACCCTTGATCGCAGCAACCAGCGCGAGTCCGATTCCCGTGTTGCCTGCCGTCGCTTCGACGATCGTACCTTCCGGCTTGAGTTGTCCGTCGCGCTCGGCTGCCTCAATCATGGCAACCGCCATGCGGTCCTTGATAGAACCACCCGGATTCTGCGATTCAAGTTTGAGGAATAACTCGCACGGTCCGGTATTGAATCCGGTCAGCCGCACTAATGGTGTGTTCCCGACCAGGTGAAGCGCCGGAGGCGAGATTGCAAGAGCAGTTGGACTCATTCCCGGTTGCCTGAGTTATGCGTGCATTCGTTTGTATGCCTCGAGGCACAGCTCTGCGGTTTCGAACTCCGGATGATCCGAGCCCTCCTGTTCTATGAGGTAATACTCGACTCCGCCAGTGGACTCGGCAGCGGCAAAGATCTTCTTCCAGTCCGCGGCACCCTGCCCGAACAGCACGCGGTATCCATTCTGCGCCGACCAATCTTTGAGGTGCATGCTGTGAATGCGGCCCGGATGTGATTCGATCCATGCGACAGGGTCGTTGCCGGTTTCAAGACACGTGCCGACATCCAGCTGGAGCATGATGCTCTTGCCCGTGTTGTTGGCAATGATTTCGAGTGGCTTTTGCC
>JAFARV010000073.1 GCA_019245255.1 Acidobacteriaceae bacterium
CTGTTTAGTTTCGGAAGGGGTTCTATGTTGAAACGTTTGAACACAGTGCTGTTCAGTCTCGCGGTTGTGACTCTGTTAGCCGGCAGCACGGTCTGGGCGCAGGCGCTGTTTGCCACATTAACCGGCGTGGTAACCGATCCATCCGGGGCGGTCGTAGCCAACGCTAAAGTTACTTTGCGGAATGCCGAATCCGGCGACACCCGCGATACTGTTACGGATTCGCAGGGATATTACACATTCGCCTCAGTCCCCGTGGGGACGTACGAGGTCAATATTCAAGCAGCTGGTTTCGAGAGCTATAAGGCCACTGCCATCGCCCTCGGCGGCGGTGAGAAGCGTAACGTCAATGCCTCGCTGACGGTGGGCAACACAACCCAAACCGTCGAGGTGACCGGGGCAGCGGATATAGTTACGCCGGAGGACTCGGGCGAAAAGTCAAATGTGCTTACCGCGGCGCAGCTCGAAAACTATGTTCAGGTGGGTAGCAATGCGGCTGAGTACCTGAAGATCATTCCCGGCTTTGGAAACAACAACGGGGCGAATAACAAATCCAATTACAACGGCCAAGTCATCGGCATTAACGCCAACGGGGACGGCGGTAGCCAGAGTCCTCTGAACAACGCATTCTCGTACAACGGGTTGCCTGGCAACACTCTCGATATCGTTGCGGACGGAGCGCACGTCTCCGATCCGGGCTGCAACTGCGATACCCCGGTGAACCCCAACTCGGACTTCTTACAGGAGTTTCGCGTTCTGACCTCAAATTTCAGCGCGGAAGAGCAGAAGGGTCCAATGGTGATTACTTCCGTGACCAAGGGGGGCGGGGCGCAGTTCCACGGCGAAGGATTTTTCTCGGCACGTAACTACGTTCTGAATTCAAACGATGCCTATGCCAATGCTACTGGAGTTAAGCAACCGCAGGACAAGTTCTACTATCCGGGCGGAGAGATCGGTGGGCCGGTACTGATCCCCTGGACGAATTTCAATCGCAACCACGATAAGCTTTTCTTCTTTACCGGCTATGAATACTTCTACCAGGTGCTCGACACTGGTGTCCTTACCGCGACGGTTCCGACGCAGGATGAACGCACAGGCAACTTCTGCAATGCGGCTACTGGGGAAGGCATCATCTACACGGGCAAATCTGCCACTGTTCCCACGTTTCCTGGCGGTGGCTGCGTCATGCCGGCCGGTATGATCGACAAAAACATGCAGTCTCTGATGAACCTGTATCCGCTACCCAATACGCAAGGCAACGGGTTCAACTATGCTCAGGCCGAGGTCTTCAACCAGAACAACTGGCAATGGACGAATCGCGTCGACTACAACGTCAGCGATAACACCAAGGTCTTTGTCCGATATAACATCCAGCGGGAAACCCAGCCCTTCCCCGTCGGTCTATGGTGGCGGCAATCCGATCAGGTGCCGTATCCAAGTCCCGTCAACGGCAAAAATCGCTCCGACTCCGTAACCGGCACGCTGACTCACGTCTTCAGTCCGACGATGACCAACGAAACGGTTTTCGCGTACACGTTCATCGGATTCCCGAACGTATTCGCAAATCCGGCCAAAGTCAATCCCGGCAACGTCGGATTCAACGAGAAGCTCTTGCTGCAGAACAAGTCATCCAGCTTCCAAATTCCTTCCTTCGGTGGTAACGGCGGAAACGGCGAAGCTGCGCTGGTTTTCAACCCCGGGGGGTTTGAGGCAGGCGGCGCCACTTCCGGACTGTACGCGAATAAATACATGCCGAGCGTGAGCGACACACTGACTAAAGTGGTCGGAACTCACACCGTCAAGCTTGGGTTTTTCTATGAGTGGATTCGCAACGCTCAGCCGGCAAATAACAATACCAACGGCTACATGCAATTCGTTCCTTCGTCGAATCCGAACTTCACTACCGGCAATGCGTATGCCGACATGCTCGAGGGGAACCTGTCGCAGTTCAACCAGGCAAACTTCAACCGCATCAACGATATCTCGTACAACACGTTTGAAGGATTCGTCCAGGACTCCTGGAAGGTCACACCGAAGTTGACTGTCGAAGCAGGTGTGCGCATGACCCATTTCCAGCCTTGGGTCGACGACGAAGAGTACGGCTACTCCATATTTATCCCATCACAATATAAGGGCTCATCTTGCGCCGGAGCACCGAGCTTTTGCGGCTTCAACTGGCACAGCAGGGACAACGCCGTGCCTCTCGGTGGCTTCCCTGATCGAGCAATATTCTGGCAACCCAGGTTCGGCATGGCATACGATCTCTTCGGCGCGGGCAAAACCGTCATCCGTGGAGGTTGGGGTCGCTTCTACTACCACAGCGGCCAGTTCACGAGCGGATTAGATACGTCGGCGGGTTCTGCAAACATCACGCTGACTCCCACCAGTATTGGCGTGGGCGGGAAGCCGCAGGAACTGCTCGTGAGCAATCTCGCTGCAATCGGCTTCGCGGGCCAACCGGGCGCGCCCGGTGCGGTCGATTCCAAAGACGATCGCCAACCCTACACAGACAGCTGGAGCTTCACCATCTCGCAAAAAACACCGTGGCGCGGATTGCTCGAACTCAGCTACCTGGGAAACAGCAGCCGCGATTTGCAGAGTTCGGCAGGGTATGGCAGCAACATTAACCTGGTGCCGGTCGGTGCGATGTTCAAGACCGATCCTGTGACCGGAACAGTACTGAGCAATCCCTCTAACGGCAACGCCAACGATTTCCGGCCCTATCTTGGATATTCAGACATTAACCTGGCAACGAATAACCTTTACGCAAATTACAATGCCTTCCAAACGACATGGGCTCATCAGGATTCGCATGTTACCGTCCAGGCGAATTATACGTACGGAAAGGCGCTCGGCATCTGCTGCGGCACGACGCTTGGAGGTCTCGCAGCAAGCTATGATCCGTTTAACCTGAACAACAACTACGGCCCACAACCCGGCGACCGCCGG
>JAFARV010000094.1 GCA_019245255.1 Acidobacteriaceae bacterium
GAAAGCTCGCGATTATCGTTGTAAGCACAAACAATTGGAGCGTGGTCCAGCAGCAGATTGTGAAAATCACAGCCGCGATTCAAGCCGCTGCTCCAGGAAGCTTCACTTTTGTGGAAATCGGCCATGCCCGAGGCTAATTTTCCCCATGCAATACACATCCTGTTAATCACAAACACTCGAGACCGGAACTTGAAGCCCAACACCCGTGGCTCCTGTGCCGGGGCGAGTCTCTTGTGCGCGAGTTCCTGAATAGAGTTCAATAGCAGTCGTTGCTGCACGATAATCGGGGCGCTTTAAAGGAGCGAATTCCACCGGCCCCTGTCACGAGACAATCTCCACCGGATAGTGGCGATGCCCGCGACGTACGCGATACGTCTCGAAGTCCTTGCGATTAATAGTGAACACTCTCCGCGTGCCCAGAGCTTCAGCGGCGGCAACCAGCGATGCGTCCGCCAAGTCCATCGGATGATCAGCATGCAGCTCGATCAGTTCGAACGCTCGAGTTAACCACGCTCGATCAAAGAACCACACGGACAACCCGCCGTCTTCCACGAACTCCCGCAGACGATCGGAGCCGATACTGGCCGGTCCGAGCATGTGAAACGCCTCGGTGAGTACGGGGGTTGTCGTGAGAACGGGCTCACGGATTTCCTTCAGTGCCCTACGGCACCGGTTGTGCTGTTCGTCCTGGGGGTCGAAGAGCGCGACCAACGGCCCTGTATCGACCAGAATCATTTCCGCAGCTTCTTACGAAGTGCCGAAGTCACGCCGCGCCGTGTCTCCGTAGAGGGTGCGCTCGCATACCCACCGGGACCCAGATCGAGCCGCTCGTAGAGATCATAGGGGCGCTGCTTCGATGCGTCCCGGACCTGCTGTTTGAGAGAACAAAGCCCCTGCTTCAGCGCTTCGGAAATCGGCAATCCGGTAGCTTGGCGGATTTGCCGCAATGTCGCTTCGGCTTCGTCGTCGAGTCTCACGGTTCGTATCGCCATGCCATCTCCGTATTACTGACTGTAATACGTTGCCGGATGAGGAGTCAACACGCAGTCCAACGCAGGATGAGGCTGAAGGGCGGGTTTGTTTCTAATGCAGAATGAGCGTGAAGCCGGGGGCGAGAAGCTGTTGAAAAATCAAAACTCCACGAAAACACTGATTTCGGAGGCATCCAGGCGGCCCCTTGTGCGGTTGCATGCTTCCATGATTACGTTTTCCTTTGCGAATAAAAATCGCCAATCGCGCGCACAATCACTTCCTGCTGCCGTTCTCCGAGCTCCGGATAAATGGGCAGCGCTAACACCGTTTCACAAGCTGATTCCGATTCCGGCAGATCGCCTTTTTCGTAGCCAAGGTAAGCAAAAGCGGGCTGCAGGTGTAGTGGCAACGGATAGTAAATCTCGGTCGTAATCCCGGCCGAAGCCAAATGTTGTTTTAATTCGTCCCGGCGTCCGCAACGGATTACATATTGGTTAAACACGTGGCGGTAATTGCTGTCAATTGCCGGCAAGCTAACGTGCTGAGGAGCAATCTCGTAACGCGTGAATAGATCTCCGTAGAAAGCAGCCTTGCTGCGGCGCGCCGCCGTCCAACCATCCAGATATTTCAATTTGACTTCGAGAATGGCCGCCTGCAATGAATCGAGGCGGCTATTGATCCCAAGCAGTTCGTGATGATACTTTTTTCTGCTACCGTGAACACGCAGCATACGTAACCGGTCCGGCAGCGCGCCGTCGTTGGTCACGATCATGCCGCCATCCCCGGAGCCCCCCAGATTTTTCGAAGGGAAAAAGCTGAACGTACCCATAGCTCCAAGGGTTCCGGCCGAAGCACCTTTGTAAGCCGAGCCGATAGCCTGAGCGCCATCTTCAATCAATGCCAGCTTGTGCTCCTTACTGACGCGTAGCAATTCATCGCAGTCCGCCATCCGCCCAAACAAATGCACCGCCATCACGGCTTTCGTTTTGGCTGTGATGCGTGCTTCGATCCGATGCGGGTCGATGTTGAACGTTTCCGGATCAATATCTACAAAAACCGGCGTTGCTCCGGCACGGGCAATCGCGCCCGCGGTCGCAAAGAAAGTGAACGGCGTTGTGATCACTTCATCGCCGGGCCCGATCTCGAGCGCAAGCAGGCTAAGGAATAACGCATCGGAGCCGTTCGCGCAGCCGATTGCCGCCTTAACGCCCACGTATTCGCAAATCGCGGCTTCGAAGGATCGCACTGCCGGGCCCAAAATGAATTGCTGGCTTTCCAGGACCTTCATCACAGCCTCGACGACTTCTCCGCGTATCCCGTTAAACTGCGCCTTCAAATCGAGAAAGGGAGCCTGTGCCACAGATTCCGTGGTTAGGCTAGTCGTAG
>JAFARV010000149.1 GCA_019245255.1 Acidobacteriaceae bacterium
TGCAAAAGAAGTAAGCGTGTCATGTTTATGGAGCACGAGTCCACACGTAGAATATCGCTATGAGACTCTTTCACAATGCTGTGCTGTTGCTTCTCTCGTCCGGCGTCATTGCGATGGCTGCCGATACGGCCCGTCCATCTCTGGCGAAGGCGCAGGACGCATTACTTTCGCAGGTGGAGCGAGAGGTGGTTGGGCTTGCGGAGGCTATGCCGGCCGACAAATATAATTTCGCTCCAACTCAGGGGGAATTCAATGGGGTGCGCACGTTCGGGCAGCAGATGAGTCATATTGCCGCTGTTTTGAACGGATTTTCCGCCGGTCTCCTCGGCGAAAGTAATATCAACCTGGGCGAGCTTGAGAACGGCCCTGCTTCGCTGAAGGACAAAGATGACATCGTGAAATATCTGAAGGATGCTTTCGCTCACGCACACAAGGCTGCGAACACGCTCACCGCTGAGAATTTCACCGAGGTTGTCAAGCTTCCATGGGAAAGCGAGACCAAGGGCGCTATCGCGGAGTTCTCGATTGCGCACACCCTTGACCACTACGGGCAAGCGGTCGTGTATGCGCGTATGAACGGCATTGTGCCGCCCGCGAGCCGCAAGCAGCAGTGAGCTGAGCCGGTACGGCTCAGACGCTTGTGCCATCGTGTCCTCGTGCGGAAATCGGCATGATGGATTCGGCTCGGCCGTTCGCAACCACAATGGCGGTGTCGAACAGATTCACAGTAGGGCAAACGTGGCGCGGGAGGATGTAAAGCTGATCGCCAATTGCGGGCACTCGTGCTCCATCCGTGGCTTGAATCGGGAGGTGCTCCTCACTCGGTTTCAGCGGGACCAGTTCGGGGTGGCCGAGCACCGCACAGGTCGGTACGCCGGCATCCGCCGAAACACTCTTATGACCCGCATCGCAGGTCAGATACCCGGGCGCAGGATAGCTTACGACGGTCGAGAGCACCAGTGCGGCCGGCGCAAAACCAAAGCCGGGCAATTGCTCGAGGCTGCTCAGATCGTTGAGTACGACTGTTCCGGGCGAGATCCGGTGTAGGAACGAATTGGTCCGGAACGGCTGATATGAGATCGCCGCAGGAGATGCGGGGGTTCCGGAAGTGATGATTTCTCGAACACGTATCTGCGCTTGTTCGACTGCATCTCGAAGCGTGAGGAGACGTTCGTAACCTGTTTGAGCTTGCGCCGTGCGATCGGCCAAACTTCCTTTCGCAATTTGACCGTCGTAGTAATGCAGCCCGCGGAATTGCGCCGCCGAGAGGCGTGAGAGTCGCACGATCTCATCCGTTCTCTCGGGAACGATTCCGGTGCGGTTCATGCCGGGGTTGACGTCAATGAACACGCCCACCTGAGTGCCGAGCCATTGTCTCAGTTGCTCCTCCGATTCAATCAAAACCGAGATCCGGCAATGCGGGAACTGCTGCGCGATCTGCAACACCCGGGCCGCGTTCGCGCCCACGACTGGGAAAGCGAGAAGAGTATCGGGCGCTCCGGCAGAACAGCAGGTGAGGAGTTCGAGCGTAGTTGCGCATTTAAAAGCACTTATACCCTTCTGTAACAATGCCTGGATGATAGTTGTCGATTTGAATGTTTTGACGTGCGGACGCCAGCGGTTGGGGTCGTCGCCGGCGAGACGTATGGCTGCAGCGATATTTGCTTCGACAATGTCGCGGTAGATCAGCAGCGCGGGGGTGGGAATAGCGGCGGCGTTGGCAAGCTCATAACCGGACACGGTCATGAACCTCATTGTGGCAGGCGCGTGGGAAAGCTTCCGTGTATTGCAGGCAGCGTGTATGCGTCCAATGTTACGGATGAGTTTTCTCGACAATCTTGAGAATTCGTTGAAGAATCTGGAATCGCGCGAAGAGCGTGACCCTGGCGCGCACCGTCGGCGGGAACACGACCGCAAGCAGGCTCTGGCTGTTGCGCCATGGGCCGAAAAGCTGAAGAGTTCCGAGTATACGAAGCAGTTGTTCGACAAGGCTGCGCTCGCAGGCCATCGGATCCGGGCAAAGGTCTACATGTCCTGGTTCGACGCAACGTTGCGTCTGGAGGCCAAAGGAAAGCGGCTGGAGCTTAAGCCAACTGCCGAAGGTGTTGTCGCGGATTACGAAACTCCTGCGGCCGAACAGGTCTCGGAGCCAGTTGACCTGGGTGGCGATCCTGACGACCTCTTGAGAAAATGGCTCGGCTGAAGGTTGGGACTAATCGGAGGAGAGGCAATGACGGACCTGGAAGTTTACGGAAGTGCTGCGTTGGTTGGAGCGGTTTCGGGAATGCGATCGATGAGTGCACCCGCCGTGCTTGGGCAGTTGGCGAGGTCGGGCGCGGTCGCGATCGGACACTCCGGTATCGATGTACTCAGCCGGCCGGTGGCCGCGCATGGTTTCACGGCGCTGGCAGTGGCTGAGGCGGTGGCAGACAAGCTGCCCTTCATGCCGGATCGGACCAAGGCCATCTCGCTTACGGGGCGGGCGATCACGGGTGCTGTCACTGGTGCGGCCGTATGCTCGGCGAAAAAACGGCCGCTGATCTGGGGAGCTCTGATCGGAGCCGCGGCCGCGGTTGGTACGGCCTACGGAATGTATCGGCTTCGAAAGCGGGCGGCGAAGACGCTACACATTCCGAACGTCGCGCTCGGATTGGCCGAAGATGCGCTGGTCGCCGCGGCGGGATGGTGTGTTGCGTCGCGACTCAGGACAGTCGCAAGCGCGTAATCCCGCCGGCCTTATTGCCCACTGGGCGCACTGGGCGGTTTTGCACCAGGGGCTGCTTGCACAAACTCAACATCAATGGTAATTGCGATGTCATTGCCGACCATCCCCTGATAGCCAGACATGCCGTAGTCGGTCCGGTTCACGGTTGTGGTGGCAGATACGCCCATGTGCAAGTGGCCGCGGTGATCATCGAACGGCTTTGATGGGCCGTCCACATCG
>JAFARV010000254.1 GCA_019245255.1 Acidobacteriaceae bacterium
AATCGCGGGCCTGGTCCTCATCGGGCTCGTGATCATCAAACTGTATCTCTTCGATGTCTGGCTACTGAATCGCGTTTATCGGATCTCCGCGTTCGTGGCGCTTGGAGCACTTCTGCTGATAACTTCATTTCTGTATTCGCGATACCGCCATACGGTCGAGAGTTTATGGAAAAAGTCGTGAAGCTGGCCGTGCTATTGCTGCTCGCCTGTCCAGCCATGTGGGCCGATTTCGCGCCTCAAGCATGGCAGTATCGGACCCCTATCGAGATCAAGAACAATGCATCGGTATCGAGTTTCGTGATCAACCGAGATGTCTACGCTCATTCGCGCGCCCATCTCGACGATCTGCGGATCGTTCGCGCTGGATCGGAAATACCGTATCACTTGGTGGTCCTGTCAGGCCGGCACGAAGATGTGGACTTCCAACCGGTTTTGCTCGACGACGCTGTCGTTCCCGGCGCGGGACTTCAAGTTGTCCTTGATGCCGATCAGCATCGGCAGCATAACCGGCTGCTGATCGAGACCAGCCAGCAAAACTTCGTACGTTCGGTCAACATCGAAACCAGCGATGACAGACGGCATTGGGCGACGGTGCTCAAGGATGGGATTATCTTCGATGTTTCGCGGCTCCATCAGTCGGAACAGAGTCTGGCGCTCGATTACCCGCTGTCGACGCGCCGCTATGTCCGTATCACGATTCCCAACGTTGCGGATCCTGCATTCATACGTTCGGCATGGCTGACCTATCATGCGGAAACGCCGCCCTCCCGCGAAACGCTCGCGAGTCTAACGCCGAAAGTGACCCTAGACGAAGAGAGCAAGACGACCAGTCTGATCTGCGACACCGGCTCGGCCTACATTCCGTATAACCGATTGGAGCTTACGGTTGATCCCGGGCTGTTTATGCGAACCGCCGAAGTGTTCGTCAGCACAAACGGAACCGATTGGACCTGGGCGGGCGCTGGAGTAATCTCGCGAACCCAAGCTCGCGCGCAACTCTCAATCGATCTGTCCGAGCAATGGAGCCGCTGGCTCAAAATCGATATTGCGAACGCCGACAATGCGCCGCTCCGAGTTCGCGCCGTGCAGCTTAGCGCTTTCAGGCGGATTGTGAGATTCCCATCGCAAATGCCGGGAGCATATTGGCTTTACTCCGGAAACTCGCAGGCGCGTCCGCCATCTTACGACTTCGCACAAATCGCAGAGAATCAGCCTGCTACCGACGCAATCTCAGGCGCTGCGCAATCGAACAGCGAGTACCAGCCGCCGCGCCAGCGCCTGCCGTGGACAGACCGAAATCCCATGCTTCTGAATGGAGCCCTGATCGCAGTCGCTGTCGTGATGGCGGCGATCATTTTCAAAATGTTCACGCGCGTGAAGGCCATGTGAATCCTCGACACGCATTACCGCGACAAATACTCGACTGCTTTCTCCAATACGACATCGCGATCGGCACGGATATCCGCTAATTCAGGATGAACGGCAATGGTGGGCTCCAGGCCGACGCGCTGAAGTTTTCCCGTGTTCGCGTGGCGCACGTCTGTCGATGAGAATGTGACCGTGATGCCCCCGGGTAACACCAGGCTGCTGATCTCGCCGTAAGCTCCTGCGCTGTTGCTTCCGATAAAGGCCGTTTTGTTCGTCGCTTCAAGCAGCAGGCCGAGCAGTTCCGCTTCGCCAATGGTCCGCTCGTCGATCAGCATGACTGTTTTCCCCTTAAATATTGGCCCTGCGGATTTCGGCACAGCCTCCACTGAAAAGAAACTGTTGGTCCCGGTCAAGAAACTACGCGCCGGCGGATCGGGCGACATCACAACCGGTCCCGTCAAAATCGCCCCGGCAGTATCGGGCTCCTGCGAGAAGTGAGAGGCGATTCTTCGCGCATCGGCGCGCAGTGGTCCACGCGCATCGAAAATGATCCCGGTTGCATCACTCGATGTTTCGAGCACGCTATCTACATTGCTGTCGATCACCGCCTGGAGATTGACGTACGCGATCCCTTTGCCAAGCTTCTTGGTCACTGCAGCTGGTTCGCGCTGAACGCTCTGGCGTTGCAGCTTCACGTCTTGTGTGGCGCCGTCACCATGACGGACCGTGAGTTGGGCGTCGGAATCCGGCGCACCGTTCAGAATCCTGTGCATTACCAGATCGGATAAGGACTGGTGCGTGGAGGCATCGAGGTACACCGCTTCCCGATTAATGCGAGCAACAATTTCTTCGCCATCAACACGCGTCACGATGTCGCCGATCTGAATGCCCTTCTGACGCGCCTCGTCGCTGAAGATCGCCGTGACCAGCGGCTTTTTGTCGATCAGCATTAACTGCAAAGGGACTGCCGCCGTCCCGAAGTAGTTGTCGAGTATGGAACTGCTTGCCTGCGCATTGGAATCGCAGAGCTTTGTCACCGCGTCGGCAACTGCCAGGTGATACTCACGTGCGTCCTTGGCGGCGATGAACTTCGTCAGGAAGTCGGCGACATCGTCATCCCAGTCGTCGTCCATCAGATCGCGATAGGCAAAGAAGTAGTGCACTGCGCCCCAGAGCTTGTATGCCGAAAGAATGCGAAGCTCCGTCGGCGGATACGGCAGATTCGCATATGTCGCATCTGGTTGAGGATCAGGTACGACTGGTAGCTGCGCCCTGACAGGTTCGGAAAGTGGAACTTCGGCGTGGGCTCCTGGTCCCAACTCAAGGGTCAGCAGGGGTGTTGCGTTCGGGACGGTCATGAATCCCGAACGATCGATCTTGAAGTGAACCCAAGTCCGCTGGGGACCGGATGTGGCGGGAATTGGCGGCAGCGCACTGGTAAGCCCGCGAACGGCGTCCTGATATTCAGCGGCGGTTTTCGCCGCGCGAATCTTTGGAAGCGCATCCATCAGCGCCTTGTCCCAGTCGATATCCCGCCGGTAAGCAAGATACGGGTGGAAATACTTGACCGTTACCCAGAGTTTGCCGACAGCGATCAGTCTTTGCTGGTCACTAGAGAGGTCGACCGCGCTCGCAACCGCCGCGAATACCAGAAGTAGCGGCCCGAAGTTACTGAACCGGCGGCCCGACCGTGAGTTCGTTCTCGACTTCTTTGACGCCCTTGACCTTCTTGGCCAGTTTGCTAGCACGATTTTTCGCCTTATCCGTGTCGACGCGGCCTTTCAAGGTCACAACACCATCTTTGACGGTCACATCAAGTCCGATACCGCCCTTTACATCGGGATCGCTGGTGAGCTTGATGCGGACCTGGTCGTAGATGCGATCGTCCGACTTCTGATCCGCCACCAACAACTGCGTAGAAGCGGCCGCAACCAGGGCGATCAAGGCAAGGAAGCGTTTCATTTATCTTCTGAGCCTAGCATCGAACGCCAGTCGACAGCATGCAGGAAGGACGGGTCTTCGCGCCAGTCTGGTTTCACTTTTACGAAGAGAGAAAGAAAGACTTTCCGCTCCAGCCTGCGTTCAAGCTCCTGCCGTGCCTCGGAACCGATCTTTTTTAGCGTCTGGCCCTTTGCTCCGATCAGGATCACCTTCTGCCCGGGACGCTCGACGTGAATCGTGGCGGCGATTTTCACGAGTTTCGGACCCTCTTCCCATTGGTCAATGAGAACGGCGACGGCATGGGGGACTTCCTGGCGAGCGGTAAACAGAATGCGCTCGCGAATGATCTCCGCCGCGATGAAGCGCATCGGTTGATCGGTGAGGTAGTCATTCGGGAACAGAGGTGGCCCCTCCGGCAGATGCGAGATGACGACTCGTTTCAATTCCTCGATGCCGTCCCGCTTGCGCGCCGAGACCGGAACTGTATCCGCGAACGGCCAAATCTTCAAATAAGTCTCGGTCAAGGGCAGCAGCAGCCGCTTGTCTTCCACCAGATCGACCTTGTTCAAGACGAGAATTACTTTGCCGGCCTTCGTCACGGCGCCGATTGCCTGCTCGTCCTGTTCCGTAACCGGCCGGGCCGCATCAGTCACGTACAAAACCAGATCGACCTGCTCGAGCGCTCCCCGAACGGTGTCCATCATGCGTTTGTTAAACAGACTGTCGGATTTGTGGATCCCGGGTGTGTCTACGAACACAATCTGGGCGGCCGGAGTGGTCACAACCCCCTTAATGGCGCTGCGTGTCGTTTGGGGCTGGTGCGCTGTGATCGCGACTTTTTCGCCCACCAGCGCATTCAAGAGGGTGGATTTGCCGGCGTTCGGGCGTCCCGTAATAGAAACGAAGCCTGCGCAGTGAGCTTCGCCGCTCACGTGCCTGCTTCCACGGCGGATACGGTCTCGACGCGCGAGATCCGAACCTCTTCCACGCGGCGGCCGTTTGCAGCCAGCACGTCGAAGCGGACGCCATCCCGTTCCACAAACTCACCGGGTTGCGGAACATGGCCGAGCCACTCCGTGATCAAGCCACCGACGGTTGTTGATTCAGTACCGTTACCAGGGCGGAAGTTAAAGAGATCATGCAAACGGTCGAGATCCAGATTTCCCGGCGCAACGAACACCGTCTCAGATTCCTGCCGCACATCTCGCTCCGGCTCGTGCTCGTCGCGGATTTCGCCCAGGATTTCCTCCACCAGGTCTTCCATCGTGACCAATCCGGCCGTGTTGCCGTATTCGTCGATGACGATCACGACATGCGTACTCTCGCGTTGCATCTCCCGAAGCAGATCCGTCACGGGCTTCGTTTCGGGCACCAGCATAATCGGCCGGATGAGATCCTGAAGCGATTTCGTCTGCCGTTCCTCGGCATCGAGTTCAAAAATGTCGCGGACGTGCACGAACCCGATTACGGTATCGATATTGTTCTGGTAAACGGGAATCCGTGAGTATTGCTCGTGAATAACAAGTTGCCGCAGATCCTCGACCGACGCCGTTGCTGCGATTGCGACGATATTGGGACGCGGCGTCATCACCTCGCGCACGCTCTTATCCCCGAATGCCACGACGGAGTGGATCAACTTGCGATCCTCTTCTTCGAGAATGCCCTCTTCCGCACCGGCCGTAATTAGCGCTTCTATGTTTTCAACCGAATCCGCCGCGACGGCTTCCGTGCGTGTCTCCTTGTCAAATTCGAGCAGTGATTGAAACGCCCGCACCAGCACAGCGAGCGGCCGCGCCATCACGGCGAGAACTTTGATCACCGGCAGCCAGCGCAACATCCAAAGCCCTTTGGTCCGGCGATACAGGAACGCGGGCACAAAGTATGTCGAGAGCAGCATGGCAGCGGTCGCAAGGCAAACCGCTTCTAACACGCTTTGCCACTCCGCCGCGCCCGGACGCACCAACGCACAGAGATAGAGAACGCCGGCAGCGGGAAGCCCCACGTGCTTCAGCAACGAGAATGCGAGCGAGCCGTACTCGTTGTCGAGCCCGAGCTGAGCCGCCAGCGTTTCGCGAAAGTATTCGAGCGAAGCTGACTCGCGCCGTATGATGCGCAAGGATTCGAGATACAGCAACTGGATGAACGAAACGAAACCGAGCAGGAGCGTGAGGATCAACGCCATTCCGAGACAGAGCGGCGTCATCGCTTGCTGCCTCCGCTTGCAGCCGCGCGGGCGATCAGGGTGCCTGGCAAGTCGAATTCCACTCGCCACTTCTGCTCTGCTCGCTCCATCCTGCCGCGGTCGCGTTCGTGATCGAGGCCCGTCAGATGCAAAAGGCCATGCAACATCAACACTCGCATTTCGTCAAGCCGTGAATGCCCGAAATGCTGCGCTTGCGCTTCGGCGCGCTCGGCTGAAATCGCAAGTTCCCCGAGTTCGCCGTTTCCAGACGAGGGAAACGAAAGCACATCGGTCGGGTAATCATGTCCAAGAAACTGCAGGTTCAGCCGCTGCAACTGTCTGTCGTTGGTAAACAGGCAGGTAAAGGATCGACCGTCGGCAACGCGCGTCGAGAGATGTTTCGCAAAATACTTCAGTGCACGTTTTTCTTCAGGTGTCAGTCTGAGCTGTTGAGGAATGGCTCTGAACAGCAATGATGGTTCGCCGGGGTCCATTGTCGATACTCTTACGCCAGAGACGGGAACTCTGGAATTTCGACGGCCGTGCTAGCCGGAGGCTCCGGGACGGACACCTCGGCCGTGTTATCGCCGAGTTTCAGTGCCAGTTGCCGCCCGGCGCCGATCATCTCGTTATAGCGGTCGTAAGCCTTCACAATACGCTGTACCAGGCAATGGCGAACAACATCGGTATCGTCAAAGTTGACAAAAGCGATTCCTTCCACACCGCGCAGCACGTCGACGGCGTTCACCAATCCGCTGCGCTTTCCGGATGGTAAGTCAATTTGCGTCAGGTCACCCGTGACCACCATTTTGGAATTGAATCCCTGACGCGTGAGGATCATTTTCATCTGCTCGACGCTTGTGTTTTGAGCTTCATCCAGAATAATGAAGCAGTCGTTCAGCGTACGGCCACGCATGAACGCAAGTGGAGCGATCTCAATCGAATTCCGCTCCAGCAACTTCTCCACCCGCTCAGCATCGATCATGTCGAAGAGAGCGTCGTACAACGGGCGAAGATAGGGATCCACCTTCTCCTGCAACGTTCCCGGCAGGAAGCCCAGGTGCTCCCCGGCTTCCACCGCCGGGCGCGTCAGCACAATGCGGCTAACGCGCTTGTTCAAAAATGCCGAGACCGCCATGGCGACGGCCAGATATGTTTTACCGGTCCCGGCCGGTCCAATGCCGAAAGCGAGATCATGATTTTCGATGGCATCGATATAGCGCCGCTGATTGACAGTCTTTGGCGCCAACACCTTTTTGCCGAATGCCCTCGACTTCCCGCTTTCGACCAGACGCCGTAATGACACGCCCGGGTCGGCGGTCACCACGCGCATATAGCTGTTTAAATCGCCGTTTGTGAACGCATGCCCCGACTTGACCAGCTCGACGTAGTCCTCAAGAATTCGTTCGGCCCGGCGAACCTGCTCCTCATCGCCTTCGATTTCGAGCGAATCCCCATCTTTTAGCTGAGTGCGGAGGTTCAGGCATGTTTCCAGGAGCTTTATATTTTCATCCCTCGTACCAAACAACGATTCAATGCCGCGAGAGATCTGAACAGAAGACTTCATCAAAAAAGCGAGTGGATAGAGAGACTAAGCGGGGCGTTTACAACGGGGTTGAACGGCATTCCTGTTTTCCGCGCGCGGGAGCCTCGCACATGCGTGCACATAGAGGCGATTTGAACCCACTGGCGCGGACGCCGGAAGCTCATTCCCTTAAAGTTTAGCACGGATTTGGGTTTGAGGAGTGGCGGGGCATTGGCATGGGTGCTACGAAATTGGATTCAAACTGCGGGATTATGCTGCAACCGAGGACCGAATCAAGTGGGAGGCAGGGGCGTTAGAATATGAAAGCCGATGAATTATCAGGAGCGAATCGTCCGTGATCAACGCATCGCGGGTGGCGAACCAGTGTTCAAGGGCACGCGAGTGACGCTGAGGACGGTGCTTGCAAGCTTGGCAGAAGGGGCAGCTACGGCCGAAATTCTGGCCGACTTTCCGACACTTTCGGAAGAAGACGTGCGCGCCGCCATCGCGTTTGCCGCCACATCAGCGCAAGAAGACCTTCCGCTCACTGAATTACCCGTCAAGCGGTGAAAATCAAGCTCGATGAGAATTTGCCCGAGCGCTTGGTCCCTGAACTGGTGTCGCTGGGGCACGACACTGACACGGTCCATGCCGAGCACTTGGACGGAAGAGATGACAACGACATTTGGCAAGCAGCACAGTCCGGCGGCCGGCTGCTGATCACGCAGGATTTGGACTTCTCCGACATGCGCCGATTTGTGCCGGGCACACACGCAGGATTGCTACTCGTGCGCCTCGCCCAGCCCGGTCGGGACGCCTTGGTCGCGCGTGTTGCCGCGTTGTTCGCGACGGAACCTGTCGAGGACTGGCGAGGTTGTCTTATAGTCGCGACTGATCACAAATTGCGCGTCAGGCGGCCCAGCTGAAGCGGGTTCCGCGGCTAATCGACGACTCGCCAGGAGCTGAGGGTCTGAACCGTTGCTCAATGTTCAATGGAGTAGAACTGTTTACGGCCAGAGTGGCCGCGCCACCCGGATTGCTTTCACCCCATCGACAGCCGGAAGCGGAAAATAGGTTCGTGAACGATTTCCGCCTGGACGGCAAAACTGCCCTTATAACCGGAGGGGCAAGTGGTATTGGTGAAGCAACAGCCCGCCTTTTTGCAGACGTCGGCGCCCGAGTTCTTATCGTCGATATCGATGAGCAGCGAGCATCCGCGGTCGCTCAGGCGCTCCCAAACTCACTCAAGTTCGTATGCGACATAACCGATGAGAATCAGGTAGCAGCACTCTTTGGATCCATTGACGCCTTGGACATTCTGGTGAATTGTGCCGGCATCGGACTCGTAGGCGGCATCGAGGAGACCGAGTTGGGTGATTTCCAGCGTCTCTTCCGGGTCAACGTCGATGGCACTTTTCTTGTGACCCGCGCGGCCCTACCCTTGCTCAGGAAATCGCATGGCTCGGTAGTTAATATTGGGTCCGTGGCGGGACTCGTCGGAGTGAAACGCAGGTTCGCCTACTGTGCCACCAAAGGAGCGGTAATTGCCATGACGAGACAGCTAGCGGTCGATTACCCGACGGAAATCCGGGCCAACTGCATCACCCCGGGCACCGTCGACAGTCCTTTCGTCGAAGGCTACCTGGAGAAATATCATCGGCATGAGAAAGAAAAGGTCCGATTGGAACTGAATCAGAGACAACCTATTGGTCGGCTGGGACGGCCTGATGAGATCGCCAAACTCGCGCTATACATCAGCTCGCCGGCCGCGGATTTTATGCATGGTTCGGTCGTCACGATCGATGGGGGATGGACGGCGGCCTGATAACGTAATGCGCGTTAAATGTTTTCGTTGACGCGATTTGCAGAACTACTTAGGATATAAGTATTCCTGATCGCGCCGGGCTTTACTATATTCCAACTACGGATGGCGCGATAGAGCGGTGAGACTTTTGAACGGTTTTTCATTTTGTAACAGTAGCGCAAAGGGCGGTTTCCTCAAGAGAGAGGTCTCTCGATGAACCTCCAGAAGTGTATTCGTTTTGGTGTTTGCCTTGCGGCCATGTCGGTCCTGGCGGTGGCACAGAGCACCCCGGCAGCTAATACGAGTACGAAGAAGCATCATCACAAGCGTCATAGTCACCCTCACGTCGTTTCCGTTTCAGAAACTGTCACGCAGGCGGCTGTTCTGCGCACGGATCGCCCGTCTCAGGCAAAAGTTGCGATAGCGCGCCGGCGACGCGGGAAGCGGGTCTTTTTCAATCCGTGGACCGAGCCAACCTACGGCGATTCAACAATCGGGGACAACATTGAAGGCGAAGACGCGATGGTGCGAAAGGCAGCGGTCGATGCGCTCGGTCCCTACAACGGAGCCGTCGTTGTCTCTGACCCGAACAGCGGTCGAATATTGAGTATTGTTAATCAAAAGCTCGCGTTGAAGGGCGCCTTCCAGCCCTGCTCAACGGTTAAGGTCATGGTTTCGCTGGCATCCCTGAGCGAAGGACTTGTCAATTCAGAAACTCCCGTCCGGCTCACGCGGCGCTTTTCGATGAACATGACCCGGGCGCTCGCCACCTCAAACAACATGTATTTCGCGCATCTTGGCCAGGAGCTTGGCTTCGACCGTGTTGTGAAGTACGGCAAACTCTTCGGCATGGGCGAGAAAGCGGGACTGGACATTGCGGGTGAAGAACCTGGTTACCTGGCCAGCGAACCGCCCAACAGCGGTGTCGGCATGATGACCAGCTTCGG
>JAFARV010000293.1 GCA_019245255.1 Acidobacteriaceae bacterium
CTGGCCAGTTACGTGCCAGCGCTGCGGGCGACGCGTGTGGACCCGGGGGTCGCACTGCGTACCGAATAGTTGCCATAGAGTGCGTGCGAGACGCCCCGGGTGTTTTTCTGAGTGCAAAATTTCACTTGAGGCAGTCTACTATATAGTAGTAGACTTAGTCAGGTGGTAGTAGAAGTTCATGCCGCGACCAAAGCTGACTAAGCTCGAGCTTCAAATTCTGGAGGCTCTTTGGGGTCACGGCAAAGCATCGATCCGGGAAATTCAGGAGGCGTTTCCGGAGCCTCGTCCTGCTTACACAACGATTCAGACCACCGTGTACCGGCTGGAAGAGAAGAGAGCCGTCCGGCGCGTCCGCAAGATCAGCAACGCTCATATCTTTGAACCAATCGTCGCGCGGGACGTGACACGGCACCGTCTGCTCGATGAAATTCTTAGCTTCTTCGGCGGGCGGGCGCAGCCCATGATGGCACAACTGGCCGAAGCGGGGAAACTTTCGCTCGAGGATGTTCGCGAATTGGAGAAGGTGCTCAAGAAACTTGAATCCGAGCAAAAACGGAAAGGACAGGTGAGGAGAAATGCTCGGTCAACTGATTAACCACGTCTGGCAGTCAACTGTTTTTGCGTTTTTGGCAGCACTCATGACTGTGGCCTTTCGCCGGAATCGAGCTCAGGTGCGCTATGGACTATGGCTCAGCGCCTCATGCAAATTCCTCGTTCCACTTTCGTTACTGACAAGCCTCGGCAGCCGGTTCGAATGGACGCCCGTCACGCCGAGAAATGCCGCCGCTAGGGCCGTAGAATCCACCCTGGTCGAAATCAGTCAGCCATTTTCCAGCGCGTCATCACCAACATCCGTTGCGAGCGCCACCGATTGGGCCAGCGTCGCGATTCTCGGAATATGGTTGTGTGGAATCGCCGCCGTCATTCTGTTACGCTACCTGGGCTGGCGCCGAATACGAGCCGCAATTTCCTCGAGCCGGCCCATTCATATCCCCGGGCCTATCGAAATTCGCTCTGCGCCTGGTCTTCTGGAGCCAGGGGTCGTCGGAGTCTTGCGCCCGATTCTGCTCTTGCCTGCGGGCATAACAGAACGGCTTCAGCCGCGCGAGTTCGAGGCGGTGCTTGCGCACGAGTTATGCCACGTCCGGCGGCATGACAACGTGACTTCCGCGATCCACATGATCGTAGAAGCGGTCTTCTGGTTTTATCCGCTGGTGTGGTGGATCGGCGCGCGACTGCTCCAAGAACGTGAGCGCGCCTGCGATGAAGCGGTTCTTGATCTCGGAAGTAAGCCGCACGATTATGCCGAAGGAATTCTCAAAGTGTGTAAGAGCTACCTGGAGTCGCCGCTGCCTTGCGTCTCCGGTGTGACGAGCTCCGATCTCAAAAAACGCATTCAGACGATTCTGCTGGGACGTATAGCGCGCGAGCTAACCTTTGCGAAGAAACTAGCGCTCGCAAGTGCTGCGGTAGCTGCCATAACGATCCCTGTTTCCATCGGCATTATGGGTGTCCCTCGCATCCAGGGGCAATCGCGGCAGCTTCAGCCGAAATTTGAGGCGGCTTCCATCAAGTCCTGTCAAGCTTTCAGCAAAGGCAACAATTTAGACCTGGTCGGCGAAACCTTCCGTTCCGAATGCACAACTCCCGAACGCCTCATAGAGCAAGCGTATGGTCTCTTCGGCAATGGTCGTCTGAATCCCGGGTCATCTCTCACAGTTACCGGAGGGCCAGCCTGGACCACGTCTGATCTTTATGAAATCGAAGCCAAAGCACAGGGCCCACAAAGCAGGGCAATGATGAATGGGCCGCTCTTGCAAGGGCTCCTCGAAAATAGATTTGGGCTGAAGTTTCATCGCGAGATCAGAGATGTCCCCGTCTATGCGCTGACGGTAACCGAAGGCGGCCCCAGATTACAGCCGTTCGAAGGAACTTGCATCACGCGGGACTTTGACAAGCCGCCCTCCGATGCCGATTGTGGAACAGCTAGCGGCTACGGGAACGGGTTTCGCCTCAAGGCAGCGACAATGGCGGACATCTGCGCGGGTTTCTCCGTGTTGTTGGACCGGCGCGTCATTGACAAAACCGGGATTGAAGGAAGATTTGATATGTACGTGGATCTGTCGAGAGAAGATCCCGGACTCCTGAACCGCCCTCGTTCC
>JAFARV010000307.1 GCA_019245255.1 Acidobacteriaceae bacterium
TCCGAATTCATTCATCCCAGGATTACGCTCATCTGCTTGTAAGCGTAGCAATTCGAAAGCCGAAAACATCGCGTTTCGGTCAATATCAATATAGGATCTACGGCGCCAACCGAGCTGGGTCCTGCGAATTGCGGGATGCTTCTTCACCACAGAATACACGCATCGCGCTGCAAGAAGAAAAGAGTCTCTGGATCGACAGGCTTGATCCCGCGCATTCTGCCGCAAGCGAGCACCACGATTCCTGCGGTGTGCGTGGCAGTGGCTTTTGGGCACTCGGGTCTAATCGGCCTCCTTTAATGCGATTACTGTCGCTGAAATACGGAAATTTGCGGCATCGGGGCCACAATCCAGGCATTGGCGATGCGCGCTTCGAGGCTTTAGCTTGCCGCAAACACAAAGCTTCGATTGGGGTGCGCGACACACGGGAAGATCACGATGCGGGCTCAACTTTCAGTGAGCAACCCTAACGTGCTTGCAAAAAATATGCAAGTGTGGTAGAAACAAAATATCTATGTTCATCAGCGATTTCGATCACGCACCTGCAAATCGTTGAGGCTATGTGATAACCGTCCCCTCGGATGCTAGACCGACGAAGTAAGGTCACCTCCGTAACTGAATTGTTCGCGGACTGTTTTATGGGTTCAGACATTATGAGTGAGGTTTTCCCGATGATTGATAGCGGGGTCCGATCCTGGCCGACGGCGTCGGACTTCGAATTGGCTTACCAGGCGCGTGTAGCGATGGATCGCATCAGATTCGCAATCAAACACGCAGACCAGTTAGGCCAAGGCAGCGAGCAAATGCAGGAAGCCGGGTTCCAACTTCTGGACGCGCTGCAGAGACTTGAAACTGCCGATCGCCGATTCCAGGAGCTTTCGCGAATTGGTTCGGGACCTCAACGTGCAAACGGCGCAAGCAATTTTAATTCTGTTGCCGCAACTCGCACGACCTCATTCGCGGGTAGACTCGCGAATGCGAGTAATCCTCGTGCTTCTGACACTGCGAGCCAGAAAACAAGCGCTTAGGCCGGTTCCAATGCTGGTTGAGAATCCTACTTTCGAGAAACACTATAGAGTCGCGGAGCTGGCAAGTATGTGGGGCCTGGGCAGAGAAACGATTCGGAAGATCGTCAAGGATGATCCGGGCGTAATTAAAATCCGCATGGGGCGTAAAAAAGCGCACACAATTTACAGCGTCCCTGAATCTGCGGCAAATAGGATTCATTCACGATTACAAAACGCATCCTAAGAAGGGAGGTTTGCGCTTTGATGACCGGTTTTGCAGGGATAGGGAAACGGGAGCGGTCAAGAGCTATCAGCGGATCGAAATGATTTTTGGTTTAGGCTTTTCATCGAAAGCGTCCTTGAGGACCTTTGTGAGCCGTGCCTGGCGCTCCGGCATCCAAGCACTATAGTGTTTGCGGACCATCTCTTCGGTGTCCCCAAGCAGTTCCGCAACGTCGCGCTCGGTGACGCCTGGTTTCTGCAAGAGAATGCGTGCGAAAGTATGCCGGAACCGGTGCGGTGTCGGCTTCTCTGTCCAAGGGCCACACAGCGCCCAGAGGCGGTTGAGCTTTCGCCGCCAAATGTCGGTTATCACGTTGATGTCCGTGGTCCGATGTGTGCCGAAAATCCACGGTCCATGACTGACAGCACGGTCGCGAATGCGTGTTTGCAGCCAATCGGGAATCCACGTGTAAACCTTTCTTCCGGTCTTGGTCGTGCGGATATGGCACTCGCCATTGTCGAGTAATCGCTCAACATGAAACGTGGCCACGTCCGAGATTCGGAGACCGGTATACACCGAAACCGAGATGAAGTCTGCAAGATCCTGGCCCGTCCATTTGTACCGATAATTAGCGATTTCGCCTTGGGCTGAGTGATGATGTACGTCACGCGACCACCGGATGGACTTCTTGCCGTATTGCGTTTCGCAGGCGTCGAACATGCGCTTCAGCTCTTCGTCGCTGAAGGGGATGCGTTCTTTCGTATTGGCGCTGGCTTTGGTTTTTGCCGCTTTGACGGGCTTGGCAGGACTGGCCGCGATCCAGACATTAGCAACCGCAAAGGCAAAAAATGCCTTCACTATCTCAATGTATTTCGCGGCGCTATTGGGAGCAACGCCCCATGAAGTACGGAGT
>JAFARV010000363.1 GCA_019245255.1 Acidobacteriaceae bacterium
GCAGGAGCGGGCGGTCCCCACAGCGGGTCATTCGTGGCGAAGCGCTTCGATAGGGTTCAGCCGTGAAGCTCGGCGAGCGGGCGCATAGGATGCCAATGCGGCTACCGACAGAATCAGCAGGCAAGCGCTGGCGTAGACAAGCGGATCGAGCGCTTGCACCTGAAACAGAAGGTTCTGGATAAGCCGGGCCGAAATGGCAGCGAGTACGACACCTGCTACAAGGCCCAGAGTCGCAGGAACGATACCATTGCCCACAGTCATCCTCAATATCTGGCCGGGGCGTGCGCCGAGGGCAATGCGGACGCCGATCTCCGGGGTCCGCCGGGTGGTAGCAAACGACAACACGCCATACACACCGAGACTCGCCAGCAGGACAGCGGTGATCGCGAACGCGATCAGCAGCGTCAGTTGAAAGCGTTTCTGAGATAGAGATCTGGAAACGATCTCGCGCATAGTTTCGATCCTCGGGATGGCGGCTTCGGGTTCAAGTTGAACGATAGCGCGACGGATTGCGGCTGAGAGAGTTTCAGATTCGCCAGTTGTGCGGACAACGAGCGACATGGCGGTTTGGGTCTGCAGCCAGTCCGGGAAATAGATCATCATGGTCGGAGGCTCGATGAGCGACGCTGCGTGAACGGCGCCGACAACACCGATAACGCGGACCGGCTTATCGCTGCCGTAGAGTTTCACAGGCCTCCCGATGGGGCTTTCGCCAGGCCAAAGACGCTCCGCAAGGTTGGAGCTGATCAATACTTCGCGCGCGGCGCCATCTCGCTGTTCGAATACGCGGCCGCTCTTCAACGGGATTCCGGCCGCCCGGAAGTAACTGCTGCTCGCGAACCGGTAATTGGTCATCGCCCATTGTGTTAACGGCGGAATCGGGCGGTCTGCGGCAGTGACTGGGTTGTTGTTGTTCTCCCCAGTAAGAGGCAGATCACAGACGTAGCCGGCGGCTTGAACGCCGGGAAGTACAAGGACCCGCTCGAGTAACCGCTGATAGAAAGTGAACATTTGCGTTTGCTCACGATACTTCTGCGGTGGAAGATCGATGCGGACGGTGAGCTGGTTGTGAACATCGAGGCCGGGATCGACGTTCAGGATGGCGATATAGCTGCGGAGCAGTAAACCGCTTGTGAGCAGAAGGACAGTGCTGAGTGCGATTTCGGCGGCGACCAATACTCTGCCTGCGGCATGCGCTTTCCGATCCTCGGTTGAGGATCGCCCACCGGACTGCAGTGTTTCCTGTGGGTCAATGCCGGCAGCGCGCCAAGCGGGCCACAGACCAAATAGCAAGGCACTGGCGATGGCGAGCCCAACAGCAAATACAAGCGCCACGGGATCAACGGACAATTCATCGATGCGCGGGAGGTCAATAGGCGCTTTCAGCCGAACGAGACGAATGAACCAGATTGCGAGGAGCGACCCGAAGACCGCACCAACTGCCGATAGCAACAAACTCTGGAGCAATGCTCCGCTGAGCAGATCGCGAACGCCTGCGCCAATGGCTAGTCGAATGCCCCACTCACGCCGCTGGGCGACGGCCCGGACGGTCATCAGGTTCATGAGATTGATACAGACGATGAGCATGACGCCGAGGACGGCAGCCATTAAAACCACCAGCGGGCGGCGAACTTCCCGCGCCATGGCCTGCTGTAAAGGACGGACCACGGGATCGAACAGGACCGGCTCCGGATAGCGCTTCGCAATCACCTTTTCAAGAGCGGTCACGTCCGCATATGCTTGAGCGAGGCTCACGCCGGGCTTTAGACGGACAAAGGGCAGATAGTTTTCGTTCCCGATCGGCGTTGCCAAGTCCTCTTTGCTGAATACCAGCGGCCGCCAGTAGTCGGTATGCTCGGGCAATTGCTCCAACTCAGAGATTTCTCGTCCTCTGGGCATGGGAAAGCCCGCCGGCATCACGCCGATAATCTGGAAGGGCCGACCGTCGATGCGAATGGTGTTGCCGAGGACATCCGGCCGCCCGCCCAAGTCTTCGTCCCAGAAACGGCGACTGATGATGACGACTCCGTCGCGTCCCGGTTGATCCTCAGCGTTTGAGAAGAGCCTTCCGAGAGCGGGTTGGAATCCCAAGAGGTGAAAAAAGTTTGCTGAGACGGAAACCCCCATTACCTGCCGCGCCTTGCCGGCGCCGGTGAGAACGCCTGAATCGGGTCGCAGGACGGCAATCTCCTGGATTGTTCGCGAATGATCGCGCCAGAGGAGATAGTGCTGGGCGTTTGCAGGGATGGTCGACAGGATCTTCGAGAATTCCGGAACGCGAAACGTGATGGTGACCAATCGCTCCGGATCGGCATAAGCGAGGGGTTTGAGCAGCACGGTTCGCGTGACGCTGAACATGGCGGTGCTGGCCCCGATGCCGAGAGTCAGAATTGCGATCGCCAGGACTGTGAAGCCGGGAGTGCGACGGAGCGAACGGACTGCCTGCTTCGAGCTGCGCGAGAATGCGTCCAGCCACTCCCAAGTGTTTACGCTGCGGCACTCTTCGGTTGCAGGCACGAGGCCGCCAAACTCGATGCGGGCACGGCGATAGGCTTCATCGCGACTCATGCCGTTGGCAATGTGCTTTTTCATCTGGAACTCAATGTGAGCGCTGAGTTCATCCTCGAGATCGCTATCGGATCGGCGGGATCGAAAGAAGCGGCGCCACATCTCAGGCAAGCTCCAGAACACGGCCAATCGCATTCGCCAAACGCGCCCAATTGCCAGCTTCACGTTCGAGCTGTTTCCGTCCCGCAGCGGTGAGCTGATAAAAACGTGCGCGTCTACCCAACTCCGACGTTTTCCATTCGGCTTTAATCCAGCCCTGCTTCTCGAGGCGATGCAGCGCGGGATAGAGCGAACCCTGATTTACCTGGAGAACGTCTTGCGAGATTTGCTGAATCCGCTCAGAGACAGCCCAGCCGTGCTTCGGACCGGTGGCAAGCGTTCTCAAGATGAGCAGATCGAGAGTTCCCTGTAAAAGATCGATACGTGACTGAGGCGGCATGTTGTCGATTGACTACAGCATACCGGAAGTTGATGTCGGATGTCAACAACAAGGTGGGCAATGCCGCCGCTAACGCTCGAGCCTCAAAAGTTGGTGACTCGGTATGACGAACTGCGCTAGAGTACGGCTGCGATCAGCATCGGAAGCGCACGTTCTGCTGCATTCTCGAGTGCATACCACAAGATTCGTTGCGCGGCTTTTCGTGCCATATGCTGAGCCCGGCTGCGAGGCTGCTTGTGCCTTCGGGCAGGCGCGGGGGAACATCTCGCAAGCAGTGATATCGCATCTGCGTGTCCGAGCGCCTGCAACACCGCGCAGGGCTCAATGAGTGCCGCGTCGTAGTGCACAATCACGCTGCCGGTAAGCACACGGCAGTCGACCTGAGTCACTCCACGAATTGCCGACACGCGGCTCTGAACCGCAGTCGCCTCGGCGGGGCAACCCTTAAGCGCCGCGACGTGGAGACGCATACGCCCGCGTACATGGTGGACCGGAACAAGCATAAATGGTCTGTCTCTACCAGCATCGTCGCGTGCACGCAAAAACAGTCGTGTGAAGGGTTGGTTTCGAAGAGGTTAATTTGGGATGCTTTTCAGCAGAAAGCCTGAAAAATGGAGCCGGCAGAGGGACTTGAACCCCCGACCCGCAGTTTACAAAACTGCCGCTCTGCCAACTGAGCTATGCCGGCCTGGTTTGTCTACAACTTCATTCTAACGTGCGTTCTGAGGCTAATGCCGCCCTAGTCGGTTTCGACAACCTCGATCGCATTCACTTCGGCATAGTTCCTGACGGGGACGAACTCGAGCAGGATCACCCCCTGCGCGTTTGGCTGCAGGTTCTCGAACACCTTTTCAACTGTACGATTCGGGCCTCCGGCCTCCCGTCCGACCTCGAAGTTCCTGAGTAACGCAGTGCCGTTCGCATATAAGTCGAAGATTCGGCTGTCGAGCGGGGCGTATTGAGAATTCGGCGTACCGAACCAGGTTTCCGCAAAATGCAGTGTCAGTTTGTATTTGCCCGGTGCGACTGGGATTCGATAGGAAAAATTCCCGTAACGCTCGCCTTGGTAGAGCGCGCGATCCGGGCGCTCGAAGAGCACCTGACGCCGAAATACCTGCGTGCCGCCAGTGAAGTATTCATCCGCAGCCCAAACGCGCCCGTCCGAGTCTGTCACCGGAGTATTCTGTGTGACGATGCGAACCGGCCGGATATGGCCGGCGGTGCTCGGCACAATTTCAATGGCGTTTAACAGGGCGGGGAGTGTCATCGGAGTGAAGGCCAAGTGGATTTTGCCATCTGAACCGGGTACAACGTCCTTCAGTACGCGCTCGTGCAGCCGGTTCGGGCCGCCCGCTTCGGCGAGAGGATCGAATTCCCTTAAAACCAGCGTGCCGTTTACCGAGACATTGAAAACGCGTGTCGAATCGCCTCCGCCTCGGGGATTACCCGCGCCATACTCCGTTTCCGCAAAGTAAAGATGGAGCTCATGAGTGCCGGCCGCAACCGGGATGTCGTAATGGAAGCGGCCGCTCCGCTGCGCTTTCAGCAGATGTGGATCGGGTTGCCCCGCTATAAACGTTTCGCCGGGAATCGGGAACGACGTGCCTCCCGAATAGTAGGCATCCGCCACCCAGGTGTGTCCCTGACGATCAACCACCGGAGTTCCGTGATATCCGGTGAGCATGCGAAACTCCGCGGGAACCGGATCTGCGGCTGATCCATTCCAAACCTCATCCGGCTTGGCGGCGGAGGAAGCTCGCGTTGAAAATGTTCGAACAACAAAAACTCCGCACAATCCAGCGAAGAGAACCAATGACACGAACAGAGGCCAATTTGGTCTTTGAGCAGTCGCCTCCAAGGCCGGCGTGGAATGAAGGACGGGCTCGGCCGCTAGCTCGTTTACTACCGCCAACCCTGTAGCAGGCGTTTTAATTACAGGCTCCAGGCGTTCACGCAGTTCCCGGCAAACGAAGTGAGGCTTGTATTGACCGTTCGGAATCAGGATTCGAATTGAGTGGTCAGCCCCACCGGTGCGGTAGTAGTCGTCAAGCCGCTTTCGAAGACGGTGCGCTTCAACTCGGACGATGGAATCCTTTCTAGGATCGAAATCCGCCGAGCGGCCCAGGGCCTCGACTGCAATGCTGTACTCCTTTATGGAGTCCGCTTCACCGTCGAAGTAGCGCTCGCAGATATAGCCTAGAAACTTACCTAATCGCGGGGCCTTCTCGAACAGGCCGGAGTGCAACACGGACTCCATTTCCGCGCGTTCGAGCTGCGCCGACGTGAGCGCTTCCATAGAAAGAATTGATTGAGGGGAGTATAGCAAAGCATGGCCCTAACCGGGTAGGACTACTGGTTTACTGCTTGAAACGCATGTGGAAATCGGTGTAACGCGATTCATTTCAGACGACTTATGCGATGTAACAGGTCAGGTATCTACACGGTAACCCGGAGAACATTGAAAGTAAGCCTCTGGACCCGTATATTACCGGAAGATTACAGGGGGCGGCTTCTGCCGGACACCCCTGTTTAGTTTCGGAAGGGGTTCTAT
>JAFARV010000468.1 GCA_019245255.1 Acidobacteriaceae bacterium
CCGTCAGCGCCTCGCCCCGCCGCGCGTTCTTCGGTTCCGGCAAATTGCTGAAGGGGCATACGTCCGACTCGAGCTTCTGTAATCGCGTGTAAATCTCGTTCTTGCTGTCAGGCGTGAATCCGTTCTTCAGTTTAGCAATGAAAATTAGCTGGTCCCCTTCGTAATATCCGACCGCCAGATTATCGAAGTGATTCTTACCTCCAGGCCGATAACCGCCTACCACAAGCTCCTGCCCCTGGTTAGTCCGGAACTTGGTCCAGTTACCGCTCCGCTCACCCGCTTCGTAGCGGCTGTCGGCACGTTTTGCGATGATACCTTCAAGGCCCTGCTCCCTCACCGCTGCAATCAACTGATCGGCAGTCGCTTGAATCACCGCCGATTGCCTGAGGATTCCATCCTCCACGACTGACGCAAGAATCTGCCTTCGTTGTCTCAGTTGTAAACCCCGAGTATCGCGCCCGCGGTACGCAAGCACATCGAAAACGTAATACACAAGTGCGCCGGCGCCCGCTTTGTAGTGTTGCAGCAGATTAAACTGCGGGCGGCCTTTTTCGTCCAGCACCACGATCTCTCCATCGAGAATCATTTGGTCTTCGAGCGCCTGCAGGGCCGCAACCACATCCGGGTAATCGCCGTTGAGAACGTTGTTCCTGCGGGAGAGCAGTTTCACCGCTCCGTTCGCCTTGATCGCCTCAGCGCGATAACCGTCCAGTTTGATCTCGTACTGCCACTCCGCGCCTTCGGGTAACTTCGCTACCGGCTTGCACTGCATCGGCGGCACAAATTGCATCGTGCTTTCCGGGAGTTCATCCAGATTCAATCCGGGCACCGCCGCCGTCCGATTGCTTTGCCACTGCGCATCATTCGCTTTTGCGATCTGATCGAGAGTCCTGCCCGTGAGCGCGGACGAGTTCTTCTTTTTATCGCTGAGAGGCTTCATCGTCGCGCTCGTCTTTACCAGCGACCATTTATTGTCCTTGCTCGTTCTGTCCTTCGCCAGCAGCCATTCACCTTTCAGCTTTTTGCCTTCGAGAAAGATGCGCACCATGCCTTTGTAGTAGTTGCCTTCGATCAGTTCGTAAGTGCCGATATCCCAGACCATCACAGTGCCGCCGCCGTATTGACCGGCGGGAATGGTCCCCTCAAAATCGAGGTACGCGATTGGATGGTCTTCTGTCGCCATCGCCAGCCGCTTTTCATCAAGCGTATACGGCACACCCTTCGGCACCGCCCATGACTTCAGCACGCCGTGCATCTCCAGGCGGAAGTCATAGTGCAAATGGCTCGCCGCGTGCCTTTGAATCACGAAACGCTTGCGCGCTCCCTGCCCGCTTGCGCGCGGGACAACCGGCGTTGGCTCAGCGGTTTTAGAAAAGTTGCGCTTTTGCGCATACGTCCGCAACGAACTCGGTATCTTCGTCACCGAATCGGGCAACGATTGCCTAACGCTCAGCACGGACCCGAACAGATCCCCCACTTGCGCCAGCCGCTCGAGCGCTGCGTCTGCCTGCCAATACAACTGCTCGGGGTTGTCGCGCAGCTCATCCCACGTCACCGGCAGCGAAGCAAACGGCCTCCCGACCTTCGCGCGGAGCGAGTAGACACCAATCGTCGTTTTGAAGTCCGAGTTCTGGCTCCAGTCGATGAACACCTTGTTCTTACGCTCGACTTTGGCCATTTCCGCAACAATCAACTGCGAATGTTCCGTCGCCAGCAACTGCGCCAGAGCCCTCGCGAACGGCTGTGTTTGTGCGTAAGTCACTTCAGTATTCAACGGCACGTATAACTGAATGCCTTTGGAACCGGATACCTTTGGAAAGCTTTGTAAGTTCAGCCGCTCGAGCACGCCCTTCAGAATGAATGCCACTTCCGCTGCCGTGCGGATGTTCGTGCCTTCTCCCGGGTCGAGGTCGAACACAACCGAAGTCGGCCGATCGAGATGCGGAGCGCAGTGCAAAAACGGATGCAGTTCCAGGCTCGCCACATTCGCACACCACACCAATGTTGCAAGGTCGTTGATCAGAATGTATTGGATATCTGTCCCGCCCGCCTTACGCGGAACAGGAAACGTGGCAATCCAATCCGGCGCGTACCCGGGCGCATCCTTCTCATAGAATGCTTCTCCATGCACGCCGTCCGGGAAACGCTTCAATGTAACTGGCCGGTCTTTAAAATGCGGCAGCAGATACGGCGCCACGCGAATGTAGTAATCGATAACCTGGCCTTTGCTGAATCCGCTCTCCGGGTACAGGAGTTTTTCGAGGTTCGAGACCGTGACCTTCCGGCCCTCAATATCCAGCTCCTGTTTCGAACCTTGCTTCTGCCGCGCCCCGCGAGCCATCGCCTATCTGATGCTACACTCCAACCCTAGCAAGCCCCCCACGCGTGAAACAGCTGCTTGTAAACGCCATTAAGAAGAGCAGCATCCACAACCGGCACACTAAAAACGAAGAGGGTGGCCTAAGCCACCCCCTTCGCGGTCCTCTCCAGAGTTTTTGATCGCTCTAGTCCTAGAAGTAGAACTTCCCGACAAACTGAATTGCTCGGTGTCCGGTAACATACCCTATCTTGCCGAAATTCGAGTTTGCCTGACCGTTCTGGCCGATCGTAAGGTTCAAGTTGTTGTCGCTGCCCGTCGGGCTGAACGACGGCAGGTCATGGTTGAGGAAATTGAACGCCGAGAATCGGAACTGGAACTTCTTCGTTTCCGAGAAGTTGAAGTTCTTCATCAGTGAAAGGTCGCTGTTCCAGAATGCCGGTTGTTTAATGTAAGGCATAATGAATGCGCCGTTGTGACCCGGACTAGGCGCCGCGAAGCAAGCCGGGTTCAGAGCGTAGCCGCTTGGGGCATTCGAACGCGGGTCGCAGGTCAGCACTGGTTGAACGTTGATGTTCGGACTGCCGTTAATGACCGACTGCGTCGCATTCAGGTTGTCGCCTGCCTGCACAACGTAGCCATTGGGCAGCACCGTCCCCGGAAGCAGCGCGCTGTTCAGGTTGAAGTTACTGCTTACCTGGTCCTGAAGCGGCGCGCCACTCTGGATCTGAGTTACTCCCGAGAACTCCCACCCGTTCACAACACCTTTAAGGAGAGCATTGCCGTGCATTGGGCTCGGAAGATTGATCACGTACGCCGCGTTAAACACGTGTGTCCGATCGTTGCCCAACACGCCGTAGTCGTTATTGATGTTTGTCGGGTCCCCGGCTCCGTTGTTTGTGCCTTCACCACGGATACCGAGCGCCTTACTGAACGTGTAATTTAAGAGATAA
>JAFARV010000546.1 GCA_019245255.1 Acidobacteriaceae bacterium
CACGAGAGACTCGGCCATGAACCGCTCCGACCCGAGCTTCCGGTCACCAGCCAAATTCGCATCGTACGCCTTCGCGACGTTCGCGCCGAAGTCGTCAAGAAGTCGCGAAATATCACTCAACCTCAAGACAAGTAGGAACTTCACGAACTGCGAAGGCGTCCCTACGATGATTCTGGCTGACTCCGGATCCAGTGCCTCGTATCGACGACCGCTAAACGTGCCTCGTGGCGTGCCTGCTCCAGTTCCAATGAAAGCACTATGTGAGCCGCTATGGGCCACATGCAGATACCGAGCTCTATCAATCCCGCGCCAAAGATGGAGCACTTCAGGAGTGGGACACTTCGGCCCGAAGGTGAATTAGCGACCCTGGCTGGCGAGGTTCGCGGCCGGAATGGTTAACGGGTCCCGCAACGCAAAGGTGAGGAGCGTTTCGGCTGGGATGGAAACGTTCTTCTTTCCCGTCAATACGGCAACACCTGTGCCCGCGGCGGCACCGGCCCCGGCTCCGATGAGTGCTCCTCTGCCACCCCCCGCTAAGGCCCCAATTGCGGCACCCACACCGGAGCCTCCCCCAATCCATCCCCAGTTCCGTCTCTTATGGCCTCGGCTGACACGCGCATTGGATCGAGTGTCGATCGGGTAATTGGTTCCGGCGAGTTCTACCTCATCCAGTACGAGACTCAGCTCCGCACGGCCTTTGAGTCGGCCTGAACTCCTGGAGACGAGAATATGCCCATGGAACCCGGTGCCTTGAGGCAAAGCCACCCGGTCACCGATTACCACGGGCGACTCGAGCACAGCCGAAAAGCCATCGTTTGTGCGATTGCGCTTTGTGTCCAGGCTCTCATTTATGCGCACGCGGAGGCGCGTAGTGGCCGGTATGGTGACTTCGGAAACCGCTGGCATGCTGCCTGTCAGCGCCGGGGAAGAACCGGTCGCAGCCTCGGTTGTCGCCGGGTCCGTACGCGATGCAGGAGTATTTGCTGCCGATTGACCGTTTTGAGGAGTGGAAACTGTTGCTGTGGCTGGACTCGCCAGACTGTTGGCGCTACTGGCCGAAGGATAAGCCGGTCGATTCGCGTCGTTCGCCCCCCTAGGCTGACGCTGACAACTCGTGAAAAGGGAAAGGCCGAGCAGGACAGTAGACGCGCACACGTAGGACGATAGAGAGCGAGGCATGGGTTTCTCAGATACAGTGCGTGCAGCGGTGTGATTTCTCAGCCATTTGGTGTCTCGCCTGAGAAGCAACCGTGAGAACGATTGCTCCAAAAACTATACTCAGTCTTAATCTCTGAGCCACTCGACCCTTTCCGCCATTGACCCTGGTTGCACGAATGTTGGGCTAAGGCCATGATGATGAAAGTCGATTTCTCCTACGTGCGGAATGTCGGCAAGCGTCCTGCGGGGCTGCTGGTCACGTTGTTCATCAACTGGATCGTCAAGCCCTTTTCGATGGCGCTCTTGGCCTGGGCCTTCTTCCGCGTGGTGTTCGCGCAGTTCCTTATGCCTGCGGAAGCCGATCAAATACATAGCAGGCCGCATCATCCTGGCGGCTGCGCCCTGTACGGCCATGGTCTTTGTCTGGAGCCATCTGACAAAAGGCGACCCTGCTTATACGCTCGTGCAGGTGTCAGTAAACGACTTAATCATGCTGTTGCTGTTGGTCGCTGACGGTGCCTTTCCATGTGCTGCTTACGCCCGTCCTCGTCTTTATCGTCGTGCCGCTGCTCGCCGGGGTGTTGCTGCGCTCCTTCCTGCTGCGGCGGCATGGAGTGGCATGGGTTGAAGGGGTACTACTGCCGAAATTCGCGCCGGTCACGATTGCGGCACTGCTCGCAACCTTGGTGCTGATCTTTGCGTTTCAAGCCGATAACATTACGGGCCGCTTCTTCCATGTGGTCTTGATTGCGGTGCCGATCACCTTGCAGGTCTATTTCAATGCGGGCTTGGCTTACGGCCTCATGAAGTGGTTTAAGGTGGAACACTCGATAGCTGCACTGGGGGCGCTCATCGGCGCGTCCAATTTCTTTGAGCTGGCGGTGGCCACGGCCATTGCGCTCTTTGGCCCTGAATCCGGCGCGGCACTGGCAACTGTGGTGGGTGTCCTGGTCGAAGTGCCGGTGATGCTCTCGGTCTGCGCGGCCTGCAATCACACTCGTCACTGGTTTCCGGCTCCCTTGCGAGGTGCCGCTTGAAAAAACGCGTTCTGATTCTGCAATTCTGCCCGGAGCCAGATGGCCGAAGGGCTGCTGCGCCATGATGCCGGGGATACGTTTGAGCTTGAAAGCGCCGGGACGACGCCCGGCATCGTGAGGCCGGAAGCCATCAAGGCCATGCAGGAGGTTGGTATTGATATCAGCTGTGGGTGTCACACTGGACTGAAATCGCGGATTTCGACAGTGTCGGTCGGTTTATGACATCTAAATCGCGGACGAGTGGCAGGGCATAACATTCAAATCGCGGACGAAAA
>JAFARV010000773.1 GCA_019245255.1 Acidobacteriaceae bacterium
ATTTCGTAGATGCCGACAGAAGTTGCAGGCAAGCTAATGGCGCGAACTTCGGCGGGCTGGCCATTCACCAGGGCACGAACAGGAGTGAAGGAGAGGTCAGGACCCGAGTATGGCGCGCCCGCGGCGACTGTCTGGTCGCCGATGACGTGCAGCCCAGTCGCCCAGATGGCAACGGCTTCGCCCGCGGCCGCGGGAGTGTCCGAGGTGACGGGAGTTTGAGCTTCGCCGCTATGGAGCAGCATTCCGGGCCGAGGCTCATTGCCTCCGAACGCGAAGAGGCCTGGACTTGCAGGCGCGATGGTGAGCGAGACCGGGCTGGTCGCGGACACCGTACCATCACCGTGATCGATACGGACGAAGAGCGTGGCTGCGCTCCTGTTTCCGATTGAGTACGGCAACTGCGCCCGGATCTCAGTTGGTGAAATGGAGAGTAGTGGAACAGGTACGCCGTCGAGCGAAACCGCGACGCCAGCGAGTTTGGTGGGCAGCGGCTCCGATCCGTCTTCGGGCGCCGATACGATTTTATCGGTGAGGCCTGTTGCGCTGATTGTGATCAATGTACCGGAGGCTAATGGCGCTGCCAGACCCGTTGCGGAATTGACTACCGAATCCGTATCCAAGGGCAGATCAGAGGGCGAGAATACCAGGATGCGCCGATCGACGGAATCTGCCACGTAGAGGTTCGCGCCGTCGGAAACGAGCGCGTCGGGTCGCTTCAATACGTCAGCCCGCGGAACGTCGGTCGTTTGCTGCGATGAGAAATCATGTTGACCGAGAACCGCGTCCGGAAGCTGATTCGGGGAAGCCGGAACCGTATTCCAAACAAGCACGCGATGCAGAGCCGCATCTCCGACGAACAGGCGTTTGGAGTCAAGCGCAACCGAAACCGGCTCCATCAGGGTTGCTTCGGAAGGCTCACTCTGGGGATCTGAGGGGGAAAGGATCACGTCAGGTCCCGAGCTTGCAGAAGGGCTGCTGACATCGCGCCAGATCAATACGCGACGCGTAAACGTGTCGATGGCGGCTACCGTCCTGCCGCTGACAGCAACAGCGGCAGATCCAGGGGCGACACGCTGCGAGATGGTCGAAAGCGGGGTTTGTAGACAGACCGCGCAGCCAGAGCCCTGGTGAGCGGCGAGATCGTCCTTCGAACCGGGAATTTTCGTCAGGTCGAAGGTGAGAACGTCGTTCGACGCATCCGCAACATAAAGACGCTGGCCCGAGACCGTCATCGCCGTCGCAACCACACCTGCGTCACGTGCCGAGAACGAAGGCTGGCCGAGCACTGCGCGCGCCGCTTGACCGCTGCGGAATTCGGCGGCCCCTAGCGAGGCGACGGCGCACAGGATCGAGATGGTCAGCCGCAACGTCATTCTCTGGTCATACCTTGATTCGGTTCATCGCCTCTTCTTGTTGTACGTTGCCGTCACGCGAGTGGCAATACCCCCACGCGCCGCGAACTCCCCCACAACTGTCGCCGAAACCGGCTCGGTGGCTTTAACGATGTCTGCCAGGAAGCGGTTCACGACATTTTCCTGGAAGATTCCAAGGTTCCGATAAGCAAGAGTGTACATCTTCAGGGACTTCAACTCCAAGCAGCGCCTGAAGGGCGTGTAGATAAGACGGATAGTACCGGAATCCGGCAACCCCGTTTTCGGGCAGACCGAGGTGAATTCGGGCATTTCGATTTCGATCTCGTACTGACCGTACTGGTTCGGCCAGGTCTCAATTTCGGGTAATGCCGCATCTACACCGGCGCTCGCGTGCTCGTCTGTGTACTGACGGGCGTTTTTTAACAATCTGTTACTTCGCATCTAACTTCCTGGCCAGGTGATCGAGAAAGAGCCCGACATCCGTGACGACGCCCACGGCCTGGCCCGTGCCGCGGTCGCTCACCTTCGTGGGCACCGCGGGATTGATATCGACGCACACGATTTTCACCCAGGCAGGTAGCATGTTCCCGACTGCAATCGAGTGCAGCATAGAACTGAGGCACAGCACCACGCCCGCGCCTTGCAAGTGCTCGGCGTACGCGTCCTGCGCCTCGTTCATATCGGTAATGGTGTCGGGTAGAGGCCCGTCGTCGCGCAAGCTGCCTGCGAGCACAAATGGCACACCGGCTTGCACGCACTCGTACATAACTCCGGTTGTCAATCGTCCGGTGCGCACGGCTTCGGGGATGCTGCCCGCGTGATAAATGGCGTTGATGGCGCGCATGTGATTGCGATGGCCATGCTGTTCGAGCCTGCCATCAGAGGTGCGCACACCTAGTGACGTTCCCAACAGAGCCGCCTCAATATCGTGCACGGCGAGCGCGTTGCCCGCTAGCAGAGCATCGATCCAGCCGCCGCGAATCAGCGCCGAAATGGCCGTGCCTCCGCCGGTATGAACGACGACAGGGCCTGCGACGGCAATGATCTTCTTCCCTTCGGCGCGCGTCTGACGCATGATAGCGATCGTCTGAGTAACTGCTGTTTCGACCTGACGCTCCGATGAAATCTCGTTGCTCATGAAGGCGAAGTGATCGCGGTCGCGCTCTTTGGCCTCAGGCACGACGCGGATACCCTTCATTCCTACGACCACCTGGTCGCCCGCTTTCAGATCGCGAAGACGGCGGCAAGCGGCGGCGTCATCGGTAACCACGATCATCGCGTCCATACGCTGATTCGAGACTTCAAGCCACTGATTGCGGCGCCGGACGAGCGTGCGCTGGTTGGTGGTGGAGTAAAAGTCTTCCGGCGCAGTCCGATCTTTGTCGACGCGCTTGAGCTCGGCGTCACCGGCATCGACCGGCGCACACCCCAAGGCCACCAGTTCGACGAGCAGTTCTTCCATCGCTTCGTGAGATGGCGCCTCGACGCGCAGGCGCAGTTGCGAGGCATCGCTATTAGTGCGGCCAATGGTAAATTGATCGACCTCGAAGCGGCCGCCATGTTCTACGACCGTATCGAAGATCCGCTCCATAATATGC
>JAFARV010000775.1 GCA_019245255.1 Acidobacteriaceae bacterium
CTCGACTACCTCGTCGGGTCGGTGGACGAGGCCCGCCTGAATTGCCTCAGTGATGACCTGCGCATCTTCCGGCTTAAGTTCGAACGTCATGGCAGCGGCCTATTCTCAGGTTATGTCAGGTGCCAGGTATAGCACGAATCCATTCAGCAAAACAGCGCAGCATTGTTGGGTGCTGCAGCCAGCGATGCGCAAAGTCGCGGACGAAAAAGGGCAACCGAAGCGGTAACTTCAGGCGCGGCCATCAGTGCCGAAACAGCGCCCGAAACCCTTCCTGCTCAAAATGCCGGTCATTACTAAGCACGTCCGTCAATCCTTCCCGCCGCATTGTTTGCATCGAGATACAATCCGTCAAGCTATAGCCTTTGTCCGGGCGGCTATTGTAAAGGTCAAGGCCTGTGAGAAACGAATCGCGACTCTGAGGAACAACACGAATGTCCGGGTCGGTTAACAGACCCCGTACAGCCTGCCCGCCAGGGCCGCGAAGCATGTCATCCGTTGCACAGTAGGTCAGAAACTCCGTAAGGACTTCATCGGAAGTAATGACGCTGTTGGGTCCGAGTTTCGCGGTGAAAGCCATCACGTCCTGATGGAAACTGTCGCGCTTATTAGCGAGCGCAATCCAGTAGAAGGTATCGGCGAAGAACTGGCTCACGCATTTCTTTTTGGAGTGCCGTAGATGTAGTGGTCGTGCTCGCTCGCACCATCTTTTGGCAGACGCTCAAAGACTTCATCCGGGATCGCATGCACTTGCGTCGTAAAAGACTTCCAGAACGGTTGACCGGAAGAATCGGATTCCGTTGTCGCCTGTGCTCGCTCCCGCAGCACGCTCTCGGCGTAAGCCTCCAGAGACATCCCGCTCGCCTGTGCTTGTGCCAGCAGGCCCGCTTGCACTTCAGCACTCAGCTCCAGCTTCATCGTCATGGTGAACGTCCTTGACATTTATTGTCGCAAGGTCAGGCTCGGCATCGAGTGGTGCCATCAGAGCCGAAACAGCGCCCGGAATCCTTCCTGCTCAAAATGCCGGTCATTACTAAGCACGTCCGTCAATCCTTCTCGCCGCATCGTTTGCATCGAGATGCAATCCGTCAAACTGTAACCTTTATCCGGGCGCGATTCGTAAAGCACCAGGCCCATAAGAAAGCTCTCATGGCTCTGCGGCAGAACACGCACGGTGCGCGCGGACAGAATGTTCCGAACGATCTTGGAGGCCTCGCACGCAACCTTTCGTCAGACGCGCAGAACGCCAGAACTTCCGTTAACACTTCCTCCGTTGTGCAGATGAGCACGGACGTTGCCTGACGGCTCCATTGCAGGGCGGCCTGATTGCTCTTATCCTTGCGATGAATGAGCGCAACCCAATAGAAGGTATCCGCGAAAACGTGATGCACTAGTCTCTTTTGGGAAGGCCGTAAATGTAATGGTCAACTTGACTCGCGCCATCTTTCGGAAGCCGGTCGAACACGTCGTCGGGCACATCTTTCATAATTTCGGTGATGACTTCCCAGATGGGCCGTTCGTTCGTATTGAGCGAGCGGCCTTCCTGGCCACCACGAAGCGCCTCCCGGCGCAAAACCTGTTCGGCGTAAGCTTCCAGAGACATCCCGCTCGCTTGTGCTTGTGCCAGCAGGCCCGCTTGCACTTCAGGACTCAGCTCCAGCTTCATCGTCATCGTGAACGTCCTTGACATTTATTGTCGCAACACCAGGGTCGGCTCGCGTACTGCCTCAATTCCTAATTGATCCGCTTCTCACGGCGCGCCCATTCCCGTTCGCGCAGCACAAACTTCTGGATCTTTCCCGTCGAGGTCTTCGGCAGCTCGAGAAACTCCACCGCCTTTGGACACTTGAAATGTGCGATCTGCTCGCGGCAGAAGCTGATGATTTCCTGCTCGCTGGCGTCCATGCCGTCCTTAAGGGTGACGAACGCCTTCGGCCTCTCCCCCCAACGATCATCCGGAACCGCGATCACCGCGCACTCCAGCACCGCTGAGTGTCTCGCCACAGCTTGTTCCACTTCGATTGTCGAGATATTCTCACCGCCCGAGATAATGATGTCCTTTTTGCGATCGCGCAGCTCAATGTAGCCGTCCGGGTGCCAAACGCCTAAGTCTCCGGAATGGAACCAGCCACCGCGGAACGCTGCTGCGGTCGCGTCGGGATCTTTGTAATAGCCCTTCATGACGATGTTCCCCCGCATCACGACCTCGCCCAGGGTCACCCCATCTCGTGGCACATCATTCATGCTCTCGTCAACAACGCGCACCAGGTCGGCGGTGATCTGCCCTTGTCCCTGACGCGCGAGCAGACGTGCTTGCTCCTCAGCCGGACAGTCGTCCCACTCACGATGCCATGCACAGCTCGTCATGGGCCCGTACGTTTCTGTCAAGCCGTACATATGAATGGGCCGTATATTGTGTTCCTTCAGTTGCTTCAGCAGTGTGGGCGATGGAGGTGCACCAGCCACACACGTCGTCACTTGCCTGCCAAGCCGGGTTGCGGCCGTGTGGTTCACTAAGCTGATTTGCAGTGCTGGAGAACCGCAGTAATGCGTAACTTCTTCAGCTTCGAAGAGCTCCCACATCCTCGCCGCGTCCGTACGCCGCAAGCAAACGTGCGTACCCGCTACGGCGGTAACTGCCCACGGAAAGCACCAGCCGTTGCAGTGAAACATCGGCAAGGACCACAGGTAAACGGTCTCGCTGTTCATGCCGGCATCGATGAGTTGGCCAAGCGAATTGAGATATGCGCCGCGATAGGTATACATGACCCCTTTCGGCCGACCCGTTGTCCCCGAGCTGTAATTGATGCTGATTGTCTCTTCTTCGTCCTCCAGCCAACTCGGACTCGCCTCGCTGGAGCCGCCGGCCAGATACTCTTCGTACTCATCCGCAGCCGCTCGGGTATCTGCGATACTTATGCGCTTCAGCCCCGATAAGTTGCTTGCAGACAGTAAAGACATACACTCGGACTCAGCGAAGAGCCAGCGCGCTTCACAATGTTCCAGAATGTATTCGATTTCGTGGCCGGTTAAGCGAGTGTTGATAGCTACCAAAATGCCGCCTGCCGCGGGTATGGCGAAATGCGCTTCCAGCAAGGCCGGTACGTTCGGAGACAGGAATGCAACGCGGTCATGTCTCTGCAATCCATCTTCACGCAGCCGGTTGGCCAGACGGTTTACACGTTCTTCAAACTTTCGGTAAGTGTACCGGCGCTCATCATGCACAACTGCTGTCTTATTGGGAAACAAATAGGCAGTGCGTCGTAAGAAGCTTATCGGCGTTAGAAGACTTCGGTAGACCGCCTCGCTCCGCATGTGCTATTTCCCCGACCAACAAGCGCGCCGCTTTCCGAGAAAGGCCGCCATCCCTTCCTGCGCGTCATCAATAAGTGCGTTCTCAACCATTACTTGTTCGGCACATGCATAAGCGCTTGCCTGATCCAGGTCAATTTGTTCGTAGTAGGCCTGTTTACCGATTCTGATGGTTTGAGCACTCGCCTCTGCAATCCTGGCGGCGAGCTTTCGCGAGGTCTGTCTCAAGTCTTGCTCGGAAACAACGCAATTGATCAACCCCCATTGTGCGGCTGTATCCGCATCGATGGGTTCCCCCGTAAGAAGCATTTGTAGCGCCCGCTTTCGGCCGATAGCGCGCGTCAGAGCGACCATTGGCGTTGTGCAGAACAGGCCGATCCGAACTCCGGGAGTCGCAAACGAAGCGCGGTCGGAAGCGACTGCCAGGTCGCAAGTCGCCACCAATTGGCAACCCGCTGCCGTCGCTACGCCCTGAACCTCGGCGATGACGGGCTGCGGTATAGTTTGGAGCTTCGTCATCATCCTTGTACATATCGAGAACGTTCGCCTGTACTCGTCCTCGGTTCGATCTACCATTTCCGTCAAGTCATGGCCCGCGCAATAAGCCTTGCCTGCCGCCGCCAGGATCACCGTGCGAACGGAACGATTCTCCTCTACCTCGGACAGGCAGTCCGTCAACTCCAACATCAAATCGAGCGACAGGGCGTTGCGGTTATTCGGGCGGTTCAGCGTTATAACGGCGGTCTCAGCATCGAATTCCAGGAGCAGGTTCTTGTACACGTTGTAGGCCCCTCCAGCGCCCGATTTCCTCGTAGCTATCAGTAAACACCCTTTTTTGTTTCGCTGGGCGCTTTGTTTGGCCGGAGATCGTCGAAGCACAATTTTGATAAGCTCTCAGTAGGGTTACTCCCGGCGCCGGACCGCAAATCTTATGACTGTCGAGATCAAACGCTGCTTTTTTTGAGCTGACATTAAGGCTGAGGCCGTGAGTCTCAAAAATAGTATTGAACGTGAACTCGGTATCCCAACTCGAGTTCGTGCCGGCGCCCCGGGTTCATTGAACATTCTCGTCGATGGCGATCAGGTCTTCTCGAAGAAGCAGACCGGGCGTTCCCCGGAGCCAGCGGAGATCATTCAATTGATCCGTGACAGGACACCAGGCCGGTAGCCCTCGCTGGCTTTCCGCCGCAATCGGCTTCCATCTACTCGCTTAGCGGCTTGCCTTCCTCCAACTTATAGAAGTGATCTGCATCCAGATTGCTGAATGTTTGGCGCGTGCTGATGGGCCATGTTATTTCGATCTT
>JAFARV010000777.1 GCA_019245255.1 Acidobacteriaceae bacterium
AGGAGGTCTGGGTTTCGGCCAGTTTCGGCGTGACCATCTCGGATGGTTCCGAACGCAGCCCGGATCTGTTCGTCCGCGTTGCCGATGAGGCACTGTACCAGGCGAAGGCCGGTGGCCGCAACTGCGTACGAAGTTTAACTCTCCAGGAATCGGCTCTCGCGGCGCTTTAGCGCGAGCGACTGCCGTTGTTATACTGAGAGGGTCTCAGGCAGGCGCAGACCGCGCCTGCATCTTTGCGCCCATAGCTCAGCTGGATAGAGCGTCTGGCTACGAACCAGAAGGTCGGGTGTTCGAATCACTCTGGGCGCACCATTCCTACATCCCATTCGGAGCTCTGGAAGTTCTCGGCGCGCTGTCCTGTTCCTACGAGCGCTGTTGAGCGCTCCATTCACGCTTCGGATTGCTGAACATCGGGCCTGCGAAGCACGGGAATATTCCGAAAGCTGCTCTGAAGACCGCAGAAAAGGTTGAACTTGATGATGTACCAAAGAGCGGCAAAGCCATCCCACAGGCCGATCTTCTTGCCCTCCTCATACGTCCGGCCGTAATAACTGATCGGCGATTCGTAGATGGCGCACTTCAGTTTGGCGACCTTGGCTGTTACCTCGATTTCGAATCCGAAGCCTTCTGAGGTGATAAGCATGTTGCGGATGATTTCACCACGAAAGGCCTTATAGCCGGTCTCGACATCCGTCATGTTGATGTTCGTGAACAGATTCGACAGAAACGTTAACGACCGGTTCGCAATGTAGTGGTAGAAGTACAGCACGCGTGCGGCTTTACGGACCAGGAACCGAGAACCGTAAACGACATCGGCGTGGCCGTCGACAATGGGTTGAATCAGGCTCGGAATCTCTTCAGGATCATATTCGAGATCCGCATCCTGGACGATCACAATCGCGCCGGCCGTTCGCTGAAAGCCTGTTTTCAAAGCTTCCGTCTTGCCCTGGTTTCGGGAATGGTGCACAGCCTGAACGCGAGCGTCCTTTGCGGCCAGCATGTCTGCAATCAGCGGCGTTCGATCGGAAGAGCAGTCGTTCACGATGACGACCTCCTGGACGCAGCCCAGAGCCAGCACGCGTTCAACGACGCGGCGAAGCGTCTTCTCCTCGTTGTATGCCGGAATCACTACGGACAGACAGGGATTCATATGGAGGTATGCGTCAGAAAGGGTTCCCATTCGATTGTTGCGTATCCGGCGGCGACGCGGCGGGGCCGGGGACGACATCGGTGCCGAGCGTACGATGGCGCACGGGCCAGAATGCGAACAGACCGGCCAAGAACAGCACCAGTAAAGGTTGATGCCGGTACAGCATAAATCCGATCAGAGAATCTGCGTTTTGGTTGTGAAAAGTCTGCGCGGCGATCGCCTGGAGCGGGAACTCGAGTACCGCGAAGCAGAACACGGCAGCGGTTGTCCAGTGAGATTCCTCGCGCCAGGTGAAAGCAACCAGCGGAACGGCAAGCAGCAGCAGTTGCGAGTCGTAATAACGGTGGTAAACGACCGTAAGCGTCAGCGCGCTGAGAAACGCGGCGTCCTTCCAATAGCTGGACTCACGGCGCCGCCGCAGCCAACCGAGGTACAGAGCCAGGAGCGCGCCGGCAACGGCCCAGGTGAGAATGTCGTCCAGGCGCAAATTGGAGATAAACGTTCCAAAGATCGCCTGGGCATTGATGAGGTTATAGGAAAAGAAATTCGAAGGCCGGGGGTCGTTGAGACCGCCAGCGCGTACGGTGGCAGCAACGCCCTGCTCTAAACTTCGTATCCAGAGCCGGTATTGGTCGAAACTGTGTGCGTGAGCTAGGCTGATCAGGGCCGAAATGACGGGCAGCACGAAACTCAGCAGCAGCGGCCTCCAATAACCCGCTAGCACAAAGAGAGCGACCGCGCAGATTGAGATTTGTGGCTTCAGGCAGTGCGCGATTCCGAGCGCGAGCGCGCTAGTGATCGGCCTCTGCCGAACCAAGAGCACAGCCATTAGGACCAAGGCGCAGGAAAACACGCCGGGATTGCCTGTCGACAGACCGGAGCTGACGGGCGAGAAGAGCAGACAGATAGCTGCGAGGAGCCAGCTCACGTCGCGTGGGAGGTGAAGCGTCCGAAGCAGCACGGCAAAGGACGCCGCG
>JAFARV010000833.1 GCA_019245255.1 Acidobacteriaceae bacterium
TAAACATTCCGCCACAGCTAGCTCGCTTCCGGCGGAGACCAGCAGCCAGCGCAGAGCCAGCGCGAAAAGAACCACTACGAGCATGTCGGCGAGGACAAAGCCGGCATCTCCAAAGAAACGGACGCAGGCGGCGTGGAGCAGCAGACCGGTCAACGGGTAGCTTTTGACGTAGTTGCTTGCGGGATCGGCCACGGAGCTTTCGTGCAGCTCGAGGTGAGACAGAGCACCGACGCCGGGCAGGTAATCCGGGTCCCCGCCGGATCGGAAGGCGACGATCGGTATGGTGCCCGTTCCGTTATGTAATGCCAGCGGAAGCAGGCGGAGCATCGCAGCCGCGAGAACGCCTGCTGCGAACAGCCAGCGCACCGAGCGGAGTTTGGCGATCAGACCGAATTGACCCATCTAAGTAGGTGGGCCGAAACCATTCGAACTCTCTCAGTGGCCCGAGGGCGGAGCGGCGTTAGGGAAGTGGAACGCCTCGCGCCAGGTGAGTCCGGTGTGCCAGTCAAACCGGTACTGAGCGGTGATCGACGTTTGATACCCGTGAATGTGCCATCCAGCAACCTTGTTCTGGAAAAAGAAGAGTTCGACTTTCGGAACCAGGCTGAGATTGCCGATCACCGGAATCGTCACGGAGTGAGTCATGGTTTCGAGATACCGGGTATCGGCGGAGGAATCTCCGGCGCGGTTGAAAAACAGGCTTCCGGAGTTGTCGATCACATAGTCGAATTTTTCGAGCAGAAGCGGCAGATGAATGCGGGCATTCAAGAACACGCCGGATTGTTCGCGGCGGTTTGTCTGTACCCGAAACGGCTGATTTTGAATTGCCGAAAGAGGAAGAATGGTTAAGCCGCCATCGGGAGATACGCAGTTGACGATATTGCCCGGATCACAGGTGAGGTTCCCCAGTTGCAGGCTGCTGATCTGGGTAAAAGGACCACTCTGGAGCCCGGCTTCGATCCAGCTCTTGGTACCGTCGTATCGCAGACCCGCTTTTCCGAATAGGGAGTTCGTTCGCGGGAGATCCTCTTTCAGCAAGCCATCGCTCGCCTGAAACTGAATGAACGGCGAGATCAATTGCGTTTCAAAGCGCGCGGAGGTCAGCAGTTTCAATCCGGTGACGTTCTTCTGGTGCTCCGGCATGAGCCGCCAGGTGAAGCCGGACTCGAGGCCCACTGTATTTTTCGACTGGCTCAGCAGCCAAGGCTCGTTGGGAAGAGTTATAAACGTTCCGTTCGGCCCAACGGTGGTGAATACCTGACGAAGGACAGTAGCGTCGTAAGCCGCATCGCTCTGAAAAAACCGATCAACATTCTTGCCGTATGAGCTCCAGCGCAGGAGCCAATCGAGAGTGGCGTGAATGCGTTCGGGGGCGGTTGGTTCGGGAGCTTGTACCCCACCAAAGCGCGTTTTCTGCAGCGATTCGCTGAGACTGTGCAGGGTTTCGTCGAAGCCTATATCGGCTTTATCGAGCCGAACCGATTCAACGCGCCGGTTCTGCGCTTTCACCTCTGCTTTATCGGTCGCGATCGGCGCGAAGGTATTGCGGTTGCCCCAGTTCTCATCTGCCGAGTTGCCGGCTTTCTGGCCGAGGTTGAGGGCCTTCGGATTAGAGTAAGGCTCCATGGTGATGTGGTCGAAATAAGAGTCGGCATCAATCGCGTGCCGGCAGGTTACAGCGTTGCGTTCTGTTTCGGGGAGTCCGCGCGCGATTGCCTGGCACACAATTGCGCTGATCTCATTCAGCTCCGCTAATGAGCGAATGCGAGCGGCCGGCGGCACAGGCGGCGCGTGCAACTCAGAGTACCCTGTATCGCCCAGCGCCAGAAACTCCGTCGTGCCCACCGCATATAACTGGCCTGGGCGAACCGTGGTTCCGTCAACGATTAAATCCTTCGTATCGGGACTTTCAAATACACCGAGTTTGTGCAGCCCACGCCCGTACTCCATATCGAGCGATAATTCGTCGCGGTCCGCGATGTCGAACCGGTCTGAATCCTGGATCACCTGCTTGAGAACCTCGGAGGTTGCGCCCCTGCAACTGAGGAAGTCGCCTTTCCAGAGCAGACGATCGAGCAGTTCCTGTAGCTGCGCCGGTAGAGGCTGCTCCAAGGCATAGACTGCCGGAATGAACAGGTCTCGCTCCTGAAGAAACGCGACGTCCGACTTACAAGCGCTGCGGACGGCGGTCAGGATTCCGTCCACAACTGTATTGGTGAATTGTGGTCTGCCGTGGCCTGCGGCTTTAATGGGACCGGGCGCAAGCTGAGCGTCAACGATCAGCTTCCAGAGCGGCTCAGCTCCAGAGAAGACCGTTGCTCGAATCGGCGTCGTTGTACGGGTGATCCCGTTCGAAACGGTCCGCGAATCCGGTGCGTGAGTAAATGTTGCGCGCTGCAAGGTGACTCGCAGGTGTTTCGGGTCCGCGCCGGAGAAGTTTGGGGCGGGAACGAGCAGGGCAGGGCGAAGCTTGTCGGCCAAGCCGGAATCCGTGCTGATGAGATCGCGCGTTGCGTCTGCCTCGTCGGCCTGCGCGATGATGGCCTCAAACGGCCGCTCTTCCGGGGCGTGTGCAGTCAAGCGCTCTGCTTTAGCCAATGGCATTTGCGCAAGTAAAACGCGCGGCTTTCCATGACACGCCGGATCGGCGTCGCAGGTCTGCATGGCCTGAGCAAGACACTGCTCGATCGCCGGGATTTCAATTCCGGTGTCGAGATTCGCGTTGGTGTTCCACCAGGACGAGTTCACCTGACCGATTTCGGTCAGCAGCGCAGGGTCGAGAACGCCAAAGACGACGACGCTGTTGCGCAGCACGGCGTAAGGGCTCGGGCTTTGTGTTGGATCGTTTTCATAGAACAGAAGAGGCCGATGTGGCTTGAAAGTACCGCTGCAGAGCGTATCCGCTTTGGTGAACTCAGTTCCGGAGGCGCGGGATGCACAGACATGATAGGGCTCGCCAGGGTGCAGGAAGGCTTCACGAGGATAGAGGTGTCCCGCGGGAAGAGACAAATTGAGCGTCGTAGAGCCGCTGACGGCCGCGATGGTCAGGTCGAGACAATCCGGTCTTTTTTCAAAGCGAGGACCAAGCTCACCCGGGCAAAGCCAGGCAGAGGTATAGCGGTTTTTGCGGATAGTCGCGGCGGGAGCAACATTCATGTCATAGGCGCGCAGATTGATGGTTTGTTTTTCGCCGGCCGACGAGGTGACGCTCGCGTTTACCTCAACGCCTTCGGCGATTTCAAACTGGCGCAGGTAGGGGAGCGGCACCGTGGGCAAGTTGAACTTGGCGCCTTCCGGGCTGACGG
>JAFARV010000838.1 GCA_019245255.1 Acidobacteriaceae bacterium
CACCAAGAAGGGCTGCGCTCCCTTCTGCACCATCTCATGCGTGCATCAAACGGCCATGCTCGAAGACTTCCGAACTCGTCCCCGGCAGACGCTTACAGGGATTCTCGATCGTGCCAAGCAGCGCGACCCGAATTGGAAGATGCCGGCATCCGTAGCGCTTCTCGAGAGGTTATTCTTGCGAGATTCGAAGACCAGAGACTTTGCCGGTAACATCGCGCTGCGAATTCTTGGAGTGCATCCCCGGCGCGATCACCCGTAGCTGTTCCAAGGGTCGCCAGCCCGCAGAGTGATACGATGCCGGTCGTGAAAACGATTTGCATGTTCGGTACTGTTGCTTTGTTGCTAAGCTGCGGATCGCCGCCAAAATCGGACATTCCTGCGTTAAACCCGGAGGAGGCTGCATCTCTCCTCCAATTCGATAACAAGGCTGCGGACTGGCTGAAGTACGTCAAGAAACAGAACCCGGCATGCGATTACAAGCTGGACCTTCCGGATCAGTCCGCGCACCCTACCGAGATTGACCTCGATCACATCGTGTGGTGTAGTAGCCGCCCGGGTCCTCGCGAGTACGATGCGAGCGTCGTCTTCGTCTATGACAAAGCCACGCAGCGATGGACGGTCAGCCGGTTCTCGAGCTAGATTACCTTTTGTCTGAGAGTCCCGCCGCTCGTGCGACCACGAGTTCCAGGCTTGACCAGTCCAGCGCCTCCTGACCGTTTGCCATTGCCGAAACGAAGTGATTGCGTATCAGGGTCGCCACCGGCATCGGCGCTTCCACTGACTCGGCAAATTCACAGACCAGCCGGACGTCTTTCAAACCCAGCTTGAGGCCAAACCCTTGTCCTGGAGTATTGAACCGCTGTTCGGCAATCACCGTTCCGTAGTTCTGATACACAGGTGACCCGAAGAGCTCAATTATGACTTCGAGAAATCGCTTGTGATCGATTCCGGCCTTGCGCAGTGTGGTGAAGGCTTCACTGAACGTCTCCAGCATGCTGGCGATCATGAAATTGCCAGACAGTTTCAATGCGTTTGCATGCCAGGGCTCCCCGCCAATCACGAAAGTGCGGCGGCCCATTGCGTCAAACAGCGGGGTAAATCGCTCCACTGACTTCGGATCGCCCGCAGCCACCACAATCAGCCTCTTGTTCTCGGCGGCATCGGGACGCCCGAATACGGGCGCAGAGATGTAGTCCTTACCAGCCTCTGCGTGCTGCTCGGCCAGTTTGCGTGAGAAAGCGACGCCGATGGTGCTGGACGAAATATGGCACGCACTGGCGCCGAGACCGGCAAGAATCCCGTTCTCGCCATAAACGACCTGTCCTAGTGCCTGATCGTCTGCAAGCATGGTGAACACGGCGTCCACGTTACGCGCAGCTGCGGCAGGCGAATCCGCGACCTCTGCACCGTGCTTTTCAAGTGCCGACGCCTTCTCGCGCGTTCTGTTGTAGACCTTCACCTCATGCCCTGCTTTTAGCAGATTGCCCGCCATTCCCGCGCCCATTTTCCCGAGTCCGACAAAACCCAGCTTCATAGGTTCTCCTTGTGCTAGTAATTCAGAGATGAAAAAACTGATATTAACTGCCGCTACCCTGTACGCCACCGCCGCCGCGTGTGCGCAGACTCAGCCTCCGCCGAATGTTCCGGAAGCGGACTCAAGTTACATCGATGCGAACGGCACCGCTCACGTCACAAGAATCGTTCCGGTCCCGAAGACTATCAGCGCTGAAGCGCAGAAGGTGCTCTCGCGCCAGATCGCGGACGTGCCCGGCCACGACACACTGGATCAGCGCCGGCAAAAAACGGATGCCTGGCAGGCGCGCGCAGGCGAGGCCATGCGGGCAGCTTTTCCCGTGAAGAGTATCGAACCGCAGACCGTCGCCGGCGTCAAGTGCAGGATAATAATGCCACAGGAAATCGGACCCGGCAAGCAGGATCGCGTTCTCATCAATTTGCACGGGGGCGGATTCAATTCCGATTCAGGCTCCTTGACGGAAAGCATTCCGGAAGCCAATCTCACGAAAACCAAGGTGATCGCCGTTTTGTACCCACTCGCGCCCGAGCATCCGTTTCCCGCCGCAGTGGATGCGGTGGTGGACGTCTACAAAGAAGTGCTGAAAACGTACAAACCGCAGAAAATCGCGATGTACGGAACCTCGGCGGGAGCAATTCTTACCGGAGAAGTAGCTGTGAAACTGAAACAGCTCGGATTGCCGCTGCCCGCCGCGCTGGGTGTGTTTTCGGGGTTGGGCGACTTCAGCCGCGCCGGCGATTCCTGGGCGCTTTTTACCCTTACCGGACTATCGGGCCACCTGGAGCCTCCGAAGGAAAAGCCAACCGACACCCAGTACATCGGTTCAACCGACCTGAACGACCCGGTGTTGTCGCCCGTTTACGCAGATTTGAAAGGCATGCCTCCGGCTCTGTTCATCACCAGCACCCGCGATGCCCTGCTGAGTGGAACCTGCATCATGCACCGCGCCTTCCTGGCCGCCGGCAATGAAGCGGAACTGGTTGTGTTCGAAGCTCTCGCGCACGCCTTCTGGAATGACGTAAACCTCCCGGAATCGAAGGAAGCGCATCGAATCATGTCGGATTTCTTCGACCGGAAGCTAGGTGGGCGCTAGCGCCGGTAACTCACAATCCGAGACGCTTGCGAATAGCGTCAGTCTTCTCTTTCGGGATCACTTTCAGGTGGACAGTTGCACGCTCATTTTCATGGAGCTGCACGCCCACCGCCTCGGGTTCAACCAAATTTATTACTTCCGGGTCGCTCCCTAGATCCAAATCAGTGTCTTCCACTGCGAAGACGACGTACTTTCCAGGCCATGTACGCGCGATTGAAAAGTGAAGAGACGGATCGGCCTCGAGCGAGTAGGTTCGCGCATCAGAGACTTCGCCCGGTTCTGCCGGGAGGATAATCACATTCGGCGTTTGTTTTGACTGATCCTGCGGAACCTCCACATCGCCACTTAAGGTAGCTACGTTTCTGCTGAAAATCAAGAGTAAGTCGAGGATAGTTCCTTCACTAACTTCTACGGAATTTGGATTGAGAACGGAGTTTCCCGATTGCACGGACTTCAGATAGCAGTTGCTTGCATTATTGAACCAGACCGAGTATTTCCCCGGTGGAACGTCGTTGATGATGTAGGTCCCGTCCTGTGGCTGAAACTGCGTTATAAAATTTGCGTACTCCCGGTCCGCGACAACAGGGTTAAGAACTGCCGATCCCCTGGTAAGAGGTTTATCTTCTTCACCCTCAATCACGACACGCACCCGGACTTGCGCCGGTCTAAAAGGAGTAATAACTACGCCGGTCAGATCTTCATTGCTGAGAATGACCTCCGTCTGGCCAATGATCTGGGGACCGTTCGCGGTGTTGCGTGACAATATTAACCGGTGCTTCCCCGGCGCAAGGCCTGTGATGGCAAACTGTCCGTTCGGCAGAATCGTC
>JAFARV010000902.1 GCA_019245255.1 Acidobacteriaceae bacterium
ATGGGTTCGCATCGCGCAGTTTCGGTGAATCGGCGCCCGCGTGCGCCGCATAGTAAGCCGTATACTCGCGGCGGTACTCGACTGCTCGTTCACCGACGCGAGCTTTCAAGGTGTCAACCGTCCCATTCGCGGGATCCCAAGGCACGAACATGGGGCAGATCCTGGTCCGAAGAAAGTGATCCGGACAACTGGTTCCTAGCGCGCCCAATTCTTCGGCCCAAGCGGCGTTCGCGAAAGTCAGCACATCTTGGTGGTCCGTATAATGTGCAATCACCCGCCTGCCCGAAGACATCATGCCGCGCAACATGGGGAGGATGGCTGCCGCAACATCGCGCCGGTTTGGCAGGGCCTCGTGCTTTTGCCCTCCAAATCGGGGGCCGGCGTGTTTTCGATGCTCTTGGATGAACTGCCCCATCTGATCGATGGTCAGGAGGCTGTTCAGATAACAATCACGTTGTGTTTCGCCCCAGGTAAAGAGACCATGACTACCGAGCAGCACGCCATCGCATCCGGAATTGTTTCGAACAGCTTCCGCCAATTGCATGGCGAGCTCAAAGCCAGGACGCTGCCAGTGCAACCAGACGATCTTGCGCCCGAACTCCCGGTTGAATTGATCCAGCCTCTGCTTTCCGTTCGCGCTCGCGGCAATCGCTATGGCCCAATCAGGATGCAGGTGATCCACGTGAGCAAACGGCAGAAATGCGTGCAGAGGAGTGTCGATGGAAGCCGCCACTTTGCCGGTTCCGAAAGCAGAGATCGGGTAGTACTCGACCATTTCATCTTCGTGGGCTTCACCGCGATAGATGCGCTTCAGTGCTTCCAATCGATCGAGATAGAGGAGTGCAAACCCCGATTCCTTAATAGAGCCAAGGTCACCACCACTCCCTTTGACAGCGAGTACGCGGACGTTTTCGCCACTGAAAGGATCCGTTAGAAAGAATTTCGAGCTTGTGTTGCCGCCGCCGAAATTGGTGATACGAAGATCGGCCCCGAGGAGATTTGAGCGGTAACGAAGCAGCGCAAGCGGATCATGCTCCAACTCATGGGCTTTCCGGTCATCCCAAAGATCCTTCAGGTAACGAAGCGTTATCGTTTCAAGCAAAGTGTTCCTCGCAGTATTGTTTGAATCTGGTTTTCTGGTGCTCCCACGCGTCGACGTTGCGAGGCTGGAAACGGCGTGTAGGATACGAGCGGTCTATCAGCTCGCGACCTTCTTGAAGGTTCTTCACCGCGCCAGTCGCGAGCATTTGCATCATGATGTTGCCCAGCGCGGTTGCCTCCGCTGGTCCGGCCAGCACGGTGCATCCCGTAGCGTCGGCGGTGAACTGATTTAACAGATCGTTGCAGGAGCCGCCACCGATAACACGGATCTGACGCACTCTCCCGCCCGTCAGCCGTTCGAGATCGCGCAGAACGACGCTATATCGGAGCGCCAGGCTCTCGAGCACTGTTCTGACACAAGCGCCCGGAGTGTCCGGAAGCGGCTGGTTCGTCTCGCAGCAATATTGCTCAATTGCTGTGACCATACAGGTCGGGTTCAGGAAACGCGGATCATCCGGATTCACCAGCGAACGAAAGGCCGACGCTTCGGCAGCGGCTGATGTAAGGTCATCGTAAGCCCAGTCGTTTCCACGACGGGCAAACGTTTCGCGGCAACGTTGCAGAAGCCATAACCCCATGACATTCTTCAAAAATCGCGTGGTTCCGCAGACACCGCCCTCGTTGGTGAAATTTGCCATTCGCGCGTCGTCGGTAATAATCGGCGCATCCACCTCCATTCCCAATAGCGACCATGTTCCGGAACTCAGGAAGGCCGTATCCTCGCGGGCCGAGATGGCAGCCACAGCCGAGCCGGTGTCGTGACATGCGGGCGCGATGACAGGAGTACGCGTGTGCTCCGAAGCAACGCAGGGAAGTACTGATCCGAGAATGGTCCCGGCATCGCAGACCGCGGCGAGAATGTGCGACGGCAAAGAGAGGCGCTGGAGCAGAGGCTTCGCCCAGTTACTTGTCTGGGCGTCGAGCATTTGCGTTGTAGTCGCGTTCGTGAATTCGGAGACCGCGTTGCCGGAAAGCCAGAAATTAAGCAGGTCAGGAATTGTGAGCAGGCGGTCAGCCGATTGAAGCATTCGAGGAGAGTGTTTCGCAGCCGCGAACAATTGAAACAGCGTATTAAACGGAAGGAACTGAATGCCCGTGATTCGGTAGATTAACTCCGGCGGTGCGATCTCAAAAACTTCCTGCATGATGCCGGAAGTTCTGCCGTCGCGATAGTGATACGGATTGCCGAGAAGTTCGCCCGTGTCGTCGAGCAGCGCGTAATCGATCGCCCACGTGTCAACACCGACACCTTCCAGCTGTACACCGCCGACCTTCTTCAAGGCCCGTCGCATCTCGAGCCAGAGCCGGAGTATGTCCCAATGCAGCGAATTGCCGTACGCGACAGGCTCATTCGCGAAGCGATGAACCTCCGTCGTTTGCAAGGTACCGCTCTGCAGTTGACCGATAACAGCGCGCCCGCTCTCGGCCCCGAGATCGAAGGCGAGAAACGATTCAGGCATAGCTTGCCACATTTACACGGTTGCGGTCGGCGCGCTCCCTGGTAATTCGGTCCAGGTATCCGCTTTCGCGGAATGCCTGTACGGGCTCCTCCGGCAAGCCTTTGGACCGGCGCCAATCGTGAAGGATGGGCCTGACGTCGGTTGCGAAAGCGTCCTGCAGAATCCCTTCGGCACGCATGAGATCGCAATTGCGTTGCTCGAGCCCGAGTTGATCATGGTCCACCAAGGCCGCTTTTGCGAAACATTGCTGCGCCATGTCGATGGTCTGCAGCGTGGCTTCAATTTTACCCTTCAGATTGTGACTCTGGTCGATCATGTAAGCGATATCGGCGGGCGCGCCGTTATCGTGCTCGAAAGCAGAGATCTCATTGAAGATCCGGAACACCTGGTAAGGATCAATAGACCCGAGAGTGAGGTCGTCATCGGCATAGCGACGATCGTTGAAATGGAAACCGCCAAGCATGTTTTCCGATAACAGCCAGGCAACAATCTGTTCGATGTTCTGGGCTTGATAATGGTGTCCGGTATCGACCAGTACTTTTGCTTGCGGACCCGCTCGCCGCGCGAAGTGCATCGCCATACCCCAGTCCGCAATGTCCGTGTGATAAAAAGCAGGTTCGAAGGGCTTGTACTCGACGAGCATTCGCTGCGATGCGCTCAGCAGATCGTGAGCCGCGCGGAACGCATCTTCGAGGAAGCGCTTGCGATTTCGAATGTTCGCTGTTCCCGGGTAGTTCGATCCGTCGGCAAGCCAAAACGAGACGTCGCGGCTTCCGACGCGCTTAGCGATTTCTACACTGTCCGCGACGTGCGCCAGCGCCCGGTCACGTACGTCTGGGTCGGGATGCGCGAGTGAGCCAAATTTGTAAACCTGATCCTGAAACAAATTGGGATTAATAGAGCCGGGCCGGATTCCGAACTTTGCGGCGAGATTCGCGACTTGAGCGGCGCTGTTTACGCCGTCTGAAAAATCCCAGAGCACGTGAAGTGCAATGGTCGGGCAGACTCCAGTCAGGGAGTTGACCTCGCCTGCGTCACTGAGCTTCTCTTCAATGGTCGATGCAGCTGCCGGTTGATTGAATTTGCCGAACCGAGTGCCCGTGTTCGCGAATCCCCAAGACGGAATCTCGATCCGAAACCCGTCTAAAGCGGCGAACACGGAATCTGGCAACTTTGGCTTCATAGTCGCAGTAGTTCAAGGCTACATCAACACCGTTACCTGGCTGTGAACTCGTAGGAACCAGATCGGATGTCGACAAACCGACCGACCTGCGATTCACTTATTTTGATTTTCTTCCCATGTTCGAAAACGCGAGGCCCGGTGTTGGCGGGCAAAAGAAGCTTCGCTGTCGCGTTCGCTGGAATCGTGCACTTAAGTGTGAATTCGCCGCCAGGTACCTGCTTCCAGTCGACAGATATGCGGCCGTATGCGGAGTCGTACTCGCCTCGCGCGCTGGTCATCTGCGCGTCCGGATGAGGTTGAAGCGTGATCTCGTGAAAACCCGGTCCTGTCGAGACAGTGTCGATGCCAACCACGGCCTGATAGACCCAGGCCACCACCGAACCGAATGCATAATGGTTGTAAGAATTCATCGCAGGGTCGCCCGTGTCGCCGTTCCACCGCTCCCACCACGTAGTGGCGCCTTTCTTGATCATGTAACCCCAGGATGGGTAAGTTTCGGTCAGCAGTAACTTATATGCAATATCTAAACGGCCGTGATTTGCCAATGCAAACAACAGATAGGGCGTGCCAAGAAAGCCCGTCGTGAGGTGGTCATGGTGGGCTTCGATATCTGCGGCCAATTTGCTTACGGCGGCGGACTCCAGTTCCGGCGGAAGCAGTTTCATCTGTAACGCCACGACATAGGAAGTCTGGCTCCCGGGGCCGACGCTACCGTCGGGATGCACGTAAGCGCGTTGAAATGCCTCACGGATCTTCGCGTACGTTTCGGAATATTTCTGCGCTGCTTCATCGCGTCCTGTGGCCCTAGCCATCTGTGACATCATGTCCGCGATCAGCGCCCAATACGCCGTATCGACAAGGTCCTTCGGCGTGCTGGGATCGGGCGCGAGCCAATCTGCGAAATCCGGCCCGACAGCTTGCTTTCGAATGTAGTTCGGATTTGCGCGAAGGATGAAGTCCATCCAGCGTTCCATCGCGTCCCAGTTGCGGTCGATGAAGCTGCGGTCTCCATATTGCAGCCAGGCTGTCCAGGGTACGATGACTCCCGCGTCGCCCCAGCCTGGCGCCCCATCGAGATTGCCCAGCATATTTGGCGAAACGTTAGTGAAGGCGCCGTCCTGGAGTTGAGCATCTCTGACATCGCGTAACCATTTCTTGCTGAAGGAAGCCGTATCGAAGTTATAAGTGCCGGTCCTCCAGAACACAGCCGCATCCGCCATCCATCCGAGGCGCTCGTCCCGCTGCGGGCAGTCGGTCGGAACACTCAAGAAGTTACTTCGCTGGCCCCAGATACCCAAGCGCCACATACGGTTCACGAGATCGCTCGAAGTCGTGAGCGTTGCCATGGGCTCACCTTCTAAGCTGCTGACCACCTGACCGGTTATGTCGTCCAGCGTCGGCGCGCCTGGATACCCGGTTACTTCCACATATCTGAATCCGTGAAAGGTAAAAGACGGGACATAAGTTTCGGTTCCTTCGCCGCCCAGCGTGTAGGTGTCGGTCGCATCCGCGTTGCGCAAGTTTGTTGTGTAGATACTTCCATCGGGATTCAAGATTTCGGCGAAGCGCAAGCGCACTGTCGTACCGCGTTGACCCTTCACCCGCAGCGCCACCCAGCCGACCATGTTCTGCCCCATATCGAAGACATACGATCCCGCGGGCGGTCCTGCGGTCACACGTTCCGGCTTCATAGTCATCACGACTTGCGGCGGAATATCGAGCTGCGACGATAAGGCTCCGCTATAAGCCGGCGCGATGACGGCCTGGGCCCAACTGGAATCGTTGAATGCGGCATTCGCCCAGCCGGGTTGTTCCAATCGCGCGTCGTACATCTCACCTGCGTAGATTTCGTCGTGGATGATCGGCGATTCCGCAGCTTTCCAGGAATTGTCCGTCGCGATCGTGTCTTTCGTGCCGTCGGTGAAGTCGACCTCAAGCTGGGCGAGAAATCGTGCGGGTGGCGCCACTCCAAAATGAGTAGCCTTCCAGGTGAGACCGCTCGCGAACCAGCCATCGCCCAGCACCGCCGCAATTGAGTTCCGGCCCTGCACCATCATCCCGGTGACATCGTAGGTTTGATACTGGACGCGCTTCTCGAACTGGGTGAAACCGGGTGTCAATACGTAGGGCGCAACGCGCTTCCCGTTTATGAATAGCTGATATGCGCCCAGTGCGGTAGCGTAGACCCGGGCACGAACAATCTGCTTTTCGTCTGTGAACGCGCGACGCAATAGACCTGCAGGCTGTGGAAGGAGCAGCGGCTGACCCTGTGCGAACGCAGAATCGTCAAGCGCACCCGCGAGCGCAGCAGGAATCCAAGGCGCGGAAGCAGACGCTCGCGTTTGCCACTGCTCGCCCGAGGGCACGCGGGTCACGGAGCCATCGGAGTTCTCAGTTTTCAGCAAGCCTGCCAAGGCTGTCGGGAATTCGTTTCCGACGGGAGTGGCAGGAAAGTCGGGGCGAATTGCAGTGACGGAAACGTCGAGCGAATTGTGTCCCGGTTTCAAGAAGCCGCTCAGATCCCGGCGATCGAATTCATTCCAATGCTGCTTTTGCCCTGCTTCCTTACCATTGACATCCAGCTTCCAATCGCCGCGCGCGATCAGAAACAGAGAAGCCCGAAGAGGCAGTTGGCTGACCTCGAAATCCAGATGGAACTGGGCTTGCGTTCCCGCCGGTACACGCCGCGCATCCTGCCCTGGAACCCAGATCCAGCGGATGCCGTCCAGATCCTCGCTTTCCTGAGGATCTCTCCATCGAATCCATTTTCCGTTCCAGTCATCAGACTTTAGTAGGCCCATCTCCCACCACGCGGCCTCACTTGATTGCGTGACATGGCCTTTTTTGTCCCACACACGGACGCCCCAGTAGTATCGTTTGCGTGATTCAAGCGCAGGACCTGCGTAGGGGATACCAACGGATTCGCCTGAGGCTTGCTTACCGCTGTCCCACACGTCGGCCTTACCCGGCGCGAGCAGATCGGGACGCGTTGCCACCAGCAGTTCGTAGCCGGTTTGGCGCCAGTTTCGCTCGGCATTGTCTTCCTGCCAGGAGAGCATTGGTTTCACAAAATCAATTCCGAGCGGATTCGTCAATGACTCACAGCGAAGATGGACGGGAGCGGAAAACATATTCGCGCTCCCGAATAAGACAAAGAGAATTGACGGTACGCGAGCGCTGAATCTCACGAGTAAGACTTATCACACCGTGCCGATCGCCTATGGTTGTTCAACGATCATCAGATCCCACGGCTTAATGGTCTGCTGCTGCTGAGGCAAAATGGCGGAGTCCGTGAGCAGATCCTTTCCGGCGGGCCCCTGATACGGAAATGTGACGGCCTCAGCCGAGTAATTGAAGTAATAATTAACTTGCTTCGCGAAGCGGTTCGAGCCGTGTACCGTGTGGATAGATGCGGGCAGGGATTGATCAGGGCC
>JAFARV010000003.1 GCA_019245255.1 Acidobacteriaceae bacterium
GGAACCAGCTCGGTGAGAAGCCGATCGATCTGGCTTCGTGAGTCCTGCGGACCAAACAGACTTTTCAGAAACCCCATATGCGCCTCGGCCTATGATTCTACAAAGAATTGGGCCGCGCGAAGGACCTAAGCCGTCTCCCAAACGGTCCTTTTTGCGACTGCGAAGATTTTATTTCGCAGCGAGAAGTGCCTTCCGCGGAGTAGCGGGATCGATGTTGTCCACCCCATCGAATGGGTGGATAGCTTTTTCGACGTCGGGAGACACTGGCGTCCAGTCCGAGTTGTTGAGGCAGGAAGCGTAGCATCCCAGTTCGGTTGAGATTCTGACACAGTAGTTGGACGGAGGGCAAACTTCGACCACATCGAACGCCGCTAAAAGAATTTTGATGTTGATTTCTGAAGCCCCGGATTGTTGCGCCAACACAACCGCCTTGTAAAACGCATCGCCAAGACAAGGCGAGAACATGGCCAAACCATATCACAGATGCGTCTCGGAAAGGGTGAGTTTTGAGGATACTGGCGGGGCCTGTATACTTTCAGCTGTCCTCGCGCAATTGAACCTATCGCTGCGGGGCGCTTCGCGGCAGCAACTCAAAATCGATAGCAGATGCGCTCCTTGCGGGAGAGCACCTGCTTCATAGTTGTATCAAAAACCGTATCACAACCTATCTAAACGGCCATTGGGGTTGTCCGTCGAGCGAAGAGCAGATTCCCCAGACAGTCTCTCGCTGCGGGTGCGATCGACGAAATGCACCTGGCGGTCTCGCCGGCGACGCATGTGGTTTTGAAAAACGGATGACGCGCCTGGCACCACTCAAAAACGCGAGGCGCAGAAAGAGCATAGCCGTTCAGCTACAAACTCTACGAGTTTGGAGTCGATCAGTTCGAACCTGCACAACGAACCGCCCCGGTTCGTCACATCGCCGCCTTATGGCGGGTCATCCATATATATGGAAAGCCGGACGCGAGGAATATGACGAATGGATGAGCTCGAATGGCTGGCCGAGCGCTTTGAGGAACGCCGCACCCGTTTGCGGGCGGTGGCTTACCGGATACTGGGCTCGCTCACAGAGGCAGATGATGCGGTCCAAGAGGCGTGGCTGAGACTGAGCCGCGCGGAATCAAGCCAGGTCGAGAATCTCACCGCCTGGCTGACGACGATCGTTGCGCGCGTGGCTTTGAATATGGTGCGCTCGCGTCAAGCCAGGCATGAGGAACTACTCGGCCCCCACGTCCCAGATCCGATCATCGATCTCGCGGACGGCACGAATCCAGAGCACGAGGCCGTGCTTGCCGACGCGGTCGGGCTCGCGCTGCAGATCGTCCTGCAGAGGCTCAGCCCGTCGGAACGGCTGGCCTACGTGTTGCACGACATGTTCGACATGCCCTTCGATGAGATTGCCCCGATTGTGGACTGCTCCGCGCAGGCGGCCCGCCAGCTCGCCAGCCGCGCTCGGCGCCGCATCCGCGGTGCCGAGTCGCGCCCGGATAGCGACCGCAGGGCTCGGCGAGCGGTTGTCGACGCGTATGTCGCAGCTGCCCGCGATGGAAATTTCGACGCGCTGATCGCATTGCTTCATCCCAACGTGGTGCTGAGGTCCGACCGTGGTCCGAAACCCGAAGGCGCATCTGTTGAGGTGCGCGGTGCAAAAGATGTGGCCGACCGGGCGATTACGTTCTCGCGACTGGGACTCGAATACAAGCCGGCTCTTATCAACGGCACTCCAGGGTTAGTGTGCGTTCGAAACGGACAGCCGTTCTCTGTGATGGGTTTCATGATTGCAGCCGGCAAGATCACCGAGATGAACATCCTCGCCGATCCCGATCGCCTCAAACGCCTCGATCTGACTGCATTCGTGGAAAGAGATGACACACGGAGAGAACAGAATGCTTAAGATCGCGGTTGTGACAGGCAGTACGCGGCCGGGTCGCAACAACGAGGCGGTCGCGGCGTGGGTTTACAGCATCGCGAAACAGCGCAACGATGCCGAGTTCGAACTCGTTGACATCGCAAGTTACAAGCTCCCGCTGCTGGATGAGCCCGTACCCGCTTTGTTCGATCAGTATTCGCACGAGCACACGAAGGCATGGGCAAACAAGATCGCATCCTTCGATGCCTACGTTTTCGTTACTCCCGAATACAACCACGGCACCTCGGCCGCGCTGAAGAATGCGATCGATTATCTGTACCACGAGTGGAACAACAAGGCGGCCGGATTTGTGAGCTACGGCGGTCACGGGGGAATACACGCCGTCGAACACTTACGGTTGATCATGGCCCCTTGCATGGTCGCGACAGTCGGTGCGCAGGTGGCGTTGTCGCTGTTCACAGATTTCGAGAATTTCATGGCGTTCAAGCCTGCTCCGCAGCGCGAAAAGGAACTTGCGGGGATGCTCGATCAACTAGTCGCATGGGGTGCCGCGTTCAAGACCCTGCGCCTCGATGCTGCCAAGGCAGGGGTGACACGCGAGTGAACACGGATCATTTGAAAGGAGACGCATGACAATGGCAGAAAACGGATCGAACAGCGAAGGCGACATTCGGGAACTGATAGACCGTTTCGCAGATGCGTTTCGCGCCAAAGATGTCGATGGAATTATGTCTTTTTTTGCCCCGGAAATCGTTTCGTTCGACATCCTTCCCCCGCTCGCAGCAGTAGGCACCAATAGATTCGTGAAACATTGGGAGGAGTTTTTCGAATCACATGAAGGTCCGATTCACGTCGAGTTTCCCGACATAAGCATCGCTGCAGGCGAAGACGTGGCATTCAGTTATTGCGTCCACCGGATTAAGGGAACGTTGAAGAACGGCCCGCAGACTGACTGGTGGCTGCGCTGGACCGCTTGTTACCGCAAAACCAACGGCAAATGGCTGATTGTTCACGAACACGTCTCCGTTCCCGCTGACTTGGGAACCGGCAAGGCACTATTGGACCTGAAGCCGTAGCGTTTAGCCACGGATCATTTCGCTCGAGCCATGGTCAATGGCGATGTTCGTGATCGCATCGACCATACATTACCCCCGCGGCGCGCGTCGCTTCTGAGGCAAGCATGATTCAAATCAAAAGTCTCGATCTGTTCGCTGGAATCCCCGTCACCGACTACTCGGCGGCGCTGAAATGGTACGAACGACTGCTAGGCTCTGCGCCGGCATTCCTCCCACACGATACAGAGGCTGTGTGGGAGCTTGCGGAGCATCGATACCTGTACATCGTGCAGCAACCGGAACACGCCGGCCACGCCATGCACACGCTTTTCGTCGATGACCTCGATGCTGTCGTTGCGCAGATTGCTGATCGAGGACTCGAGCCCGCGAAGCGGGAGACCTATTCAAACCGCATGCGCAAGATCACGTACCGAGATATCGATGGAAACGAGATCGGGTTCGGTGGCGCGCCACGGTGACGATGTCCTCTCTTCAATTCGGTGGCAGGAGCGCTCCGGTTGAATGCCAAGGGCCGAGCATCCCGGCCATGACCGGCAACCTCGCTCGTAACCTCCGCGAGAACGATCTGGTAGACCCTATTGCTGAGCACATCTCCATCGCAAGATGTATTAGGCCCACGCACACCGCATCCATACAGCACGCTAAGCGAGCCGTACCTCCGGCACAACAAATACCTGTCCATCGTACATTAGTACCTGCTCTGGGTCTGATACCTTTACGGTTGGCCTGGCGGACACAATGTCTCGGGTAACGTTTATGGTGCCCCGTATAACGGCAGTGGGAATAATCAATTTCTGGATCAACACACTAGTACCGGCTCCAGCGATCTGCTCAGTGGGCAGAGCTCCACCTACTCCTGTCAACAGGCTTGTAAACAAACCTACTCTGCTTGTAATAAGCCAATAGGAACTTTTACGGTCACCCGGACATTCACCCACTCGTCTATAAATGGGACACCTGTTACGGTCGTGACTGTAACAAAACAATGAGGGAACCATGAATAAAATAGTGCTTTACCTTGCGATTGGGTACACTGGCGGAGCCGCGTATATAGGGCAGGCGACCGCCGGGGTGCCCGTGCCAGACATGGATGAGCAGACCCTCCAGCAGAAATACCATATTGCCCCAACCGAACAAGGCTTGATCGGCGCCCTCCAACACCAGGAAGCGGTTGTACGGAGCTTTGCGGCGACCAAGCTCGCCAACGACGGAGACAAAGCCGCGATCCGCCCGATTCTGGACGCGCTGGCGACAGAAAAGCTCGAAGGTAACAAAATCATTCTTGCCTCTGCTGCGGCCCGGCTGGGAGCGGACGAGGGATTTGAGGCCTTGAAGAGTATGTGCGGAGACCGAAGCTGGTCGCCGACACTGCGGATGACTGCAGCGCAAACAATGGTTAATGTTGTGGGCCGCCAGGAATGTCTCTCCGATATCCTTGATGTGCTCAGGTGGGAGCCGGAGGATCATCAGGCCTCCTTTGCGGCTCTAAACCTCTTTGCTTACAATAGATTCAAGCAGATACCGCCGAGCCAGCTGGACGAGATCAGGGATGTTTGTGCTATGCATCTGAAGAGCCAGGACGCTGGCCTTCGAATAGCTGCGGGTATGTGCATCCGCGACCAGGGAGGGCCGTGGGCAATCTCGCAATTGCGGCTCGCTCTGGATGCGGAGCGAGACACGGCGGTGCGAGACTCTATCGCGAAAGACCTGCTCTCGGTCCGTCCATAGCCGCCGCGTTGAGTTTCGCCTTGGGGTACCTCAAACAGAACCCCGGCAAACTAGTTCGCCGCTTTTGTCGGATCCGTTCTCTCACAATCGGGCTGGTGCGTGGTGGCGTGCCTCGCTGGTATCGGAACAAAAAGCCCCGCCTCGGCAGATGGGACCGAAGCGGGGCTGCGAAGTGCCCGTGGAGGCAACGCACCAAAGTTAAGAACCTCTTAACCCCACAACCGGTGGTGCAACCCGGTTGCCAGCCGTAAGCCATTGAAATCACTACAGCCAATTTCCCAAACTTCCAGATTCGGTAGACCTCCGATTTGCTTTTCAGAATCGGGATACCGGCCAACCCCTAAAGAGGCTCTCCGGCGCGCTGGCACCGGCCTGTTCGAGTTCGACGATATATTATCGAGGAGGAGTTCCGGAGCCTTGCCCAAACTCGATGTTCTGCGCGATCCGTTG
>JAFARV010000329.1 GCA_019245255.1 Acidobacteriaceae bacterium
AGATATCAACGCTTACGGAAGATCTTCCAAGCTATGGCTCGAGAGTCGGCGAGGTCGTGAGCGCCGTGAACACGAGGGTCGACGAGATTGAGAGAAAGACCCTTGACGTCGTTCTGCCGAAAAATTTGCGCCAGCAGGAGCAGCAGATTCAACAGAAGCCCGCCGAAGCGCAGCGGGCGCGCCGCCGACGGGCCGGAGCTGGTGCAGCTGCCACCACTCCCGGGCAAGCACCTGCCATTCAAGAAGTACGGATACATGCTGAGCCTCCGCCGGTGATCAGTACGGTTTACGACTACGTGTCGGGTTACATGCACGTTCTCTTGATGGCTTCCTTTGTGCCGTTCCTGGTGTACTTCATGCTGAGCTGGCAGGATCACATCAACCGCCGCTTTCTTCAGCTCTTCCCCGGCGAGAACCGTTACGTTGTGGGGAAGAGCTGGTCGCAAATCGGCAATACGACCCGTGCGTTCGTGCTTGGCAATTTCCTGCTATGGGTCTTTCTCGCTGCAATCAGCGGAGTCAGTTTCTTTTTTCTGGGGCTGCCATATTGGCCACTGATCGGGTTATTAAGCGCGCTCTTCAGCCTGGTGCCCTATGTAGGTTTGCCGCTTAGCCTGCTCCCGCCGGTGCTGGCCGCGATCGCGGTGCCCAACAAATTCAGGATCGTGATTGGCGCGATCCTCATCACCACAGCCCTGCACCTCGTCACGATGAATTTTCTCTATCCCAAAATCGTTGGCCGGCGCGTGCGTTTGAACCCGCTGGTGGTTACGGTCGCCATGATGTTCTGGGGACTGCTTTGGGGCGGAGTGGGGCTGGTTCTCGCGATCCCGATTACCGCAGCCGTTAAAGCCGTGTGCGATGAGGTCGAGTCTTTAGAGCCGCTTGGAAGGTTGCTGAGCGATGACTAGGTCCGTATGGAGACCTGCAGCGGAGTTTTCGCGTGCCCAAGATCGAACCGACAGTTCAGCGGTTCACTCCTTCGTTCGCGGATTCTAAACTGAAGGTCACCCTTGCCGAGCGGGAAGTTTAGCCTCCGGGTCTCGTCCGTCTGCGCGCCACTCGCGATGGCTGGCATCATACGCCTGCAAAGGGCCGCTCTGAGACATCTGCCTTTGAGATCGGCAGAATAATGGCGTGAAGATTGCGACCTTCAACATCAACAACATCAATAAACGGCTTGCAAATCTCCTGCGTTGGCTCGAAAGAGAGAAGCCTGAAGTTGTCTGCCTCCAGGAACTCAAGACGGAACAGCATTGCTTTCCAGCCGACTCTCTCCGATCGGCCGGATATGAATCGGTCTGGATCGGTGAGCGCTCATGGAATGGCGTGGCGATTCTCGCCCGCGAACAACTGCCGATCCTGACGCGCTCAGAGCTTCCCGCGGACGATCGCGACCGTCAGGCCCGGTATGTGGAGGCAGCAGTGCGAGGCGTTCTCATTGCTTGCATTTACCTGCCCAACGGCAATCCTCAACCCGGACCGAAATTCATTTACAAACTCGCCTGGTTCGAGCGGCTGATTATACATGCGCGCGACCTGATCACCGCTGGTGTGCCGGTCGTGTTGGCGGGCGATTACAACGTGGTGCCCACGCCACAGGACATTTACCCGACCCGGTCCCTGGACAAGAACGCCCTCGTGCAACCAGCCAGCCGCGAAGCGTTCCAGCGACTGCTTCGCCAAGGGTGGACTGACGCTTTGAGGAAACTGCATCCATCGGGACCCTTATGGACGTTCTGGGACTACAAGTTTGATAGATGGCAAGCGGACAAGGGAATGCGACTCGATCATTTACTGCTCTCGCCTCAGTTATCTCCTCTGTTGATTGATGCTGGCGTCGATCGGTGGGTACGCGGAGAGGACAACGCAAGTGATCATGCTCCCGCGTGGATCATGCTTGCTAGGTAAGCCTTTGCTCAGAGAAACTCCGTCGCGCCAGACCGCCCAAATCCGCCGCACTCGTAAAGTTTCGTAAACCTCAGAAAACACGGTAGTATAGTCTTACGGATGGAGCGCGGTCGTTAGAATTTTCTGCCGGTAAGCCACATGTTCTTTTTGGGACACCTCGCAATGCTTTTCTTCGCGCAGCCGACGCTCGGGTCGCGGCTGGCGAACGGGTTGTTCGACGACAACTTCGCAGGCATCTACCGGCTCTCGCCTTTCGACTGGGCGCTTTTGATTCCCTACTTCGGAATGCTTTTGATTCTGTCCGTCTATGGGGTCCACCGGTACGAGACGGTGCGACGTTACATCAAGTACGGGAGAAGTTTGCCCAAAGCCGCGCCGCGCAGATTCGAGCAGCTTCCAAGAGTGACCATTCAGCTGCCTCTTTATAACGAGCGCTTTGTGGTGGAGCGCCTGCTCGAGGAGGTCAGCCGGATTGAGTACCCGCGAGAGCTTCTGCAGATCCAGGTGCTCGACGATTCGACTGATGAAACTCACCCGTTTACGGAGCGCCTGTGTAACGAATACCGGGCCGCGGGCGTGCCGCTCGAGTACCGCTATCGCACCAACCGCCATGGCTTCAAGGCGGGCGCGCTTCAGGAAGCGCTCGCGACCGCGACCGGCGAGTTCATTGCGATCTTCGACGCGGATTTCACTCCGCCGCGCGATTTTCTGACACGCACGGTGGATTTCTTCACCGACCCCGAAGTCGGAGTGGTTCAGACGCGCTGGAGTTACCTCAACAAGGAGTACAGCATCCTGACCCAGGTCGAGGCCATGCTGCTCGATGGGCACTTTGTTCTCGAGCATGGAGCACGCTGCGGCTCGGGGCTGTTCTTCAATTTCAACGGCACCGCAGGCATCCTGCGGCGCAAGATGATTGACGATGCAGGCGGCTGGCAGCACGAAACGCTCACCGAAGATTCGGATCTCAGCTATCGCGCTCAACTGAAAGGCTGGCGCTTCGTTTACGTCCCGTCGCTCGACTGCCCGTCGGAACTTCCAGTGGAAACGCACGGTTTTCAGGTACAGCAGGCGCGCTGGGCCAAAGGCCTGACCCAGGTGGCGATCAAACTGCTGCCTCGCATCTTCCGCGCGAAGCTGCCATTGCGAGTAAAAGTAGAAGCTTTCATGCACCTGACGCCCAACATCTCGTATCCGCTCATGATCGCGGTTTCCATGCTCATGCTGCCGGT
>JAFARV010000240.1 GCA_019245255.1 Acidobacteriaceae bacterium
GGCTGAGAAGAATACCCGGCGAGCCGGGAAGGATAGGAACTCCTGCCTGCTCCATGATGGTGCGAGCGCGTTGTTTCAGGCCCATCTCGCGAATGACATGCGGCGTAGGCCCGATGAACTTGATGCGCGATAGCTCGCAGACCTCGGCGAAATCGGGGTTCTCGCTTAGAAATCCGTATCCGGGGTGCACGGCGTCAACATTTGTGATTTCCGCCGCACTGATGACCGCTGCTACGTTCAGATAACTCAGCGAACTCTTTGCTGGCCCAATGCAGATGGCTTCATCCGCAAAGCGAGCGTGCAAACTGTAGCGATCTGCTTCCGAGTAAACCGCTACGCTTTTTATGCCTAGCTCTTTACACGCACAAATAACACGGAGCGCGATTTCACCGCGATTAGCAATTAGTATTTTTCGAAACATGAATGGCGTTGATCGTTAAAGGGGCCGAATGGTGAATAACGATTCGCCATATTCGACCGGGCGCCCGTTTTCGATTAGCTTCGCCACGATTGTACCGGACACTTCAGCTTCGATCTCGTTCATCAGCTTCATCGATTCGATAATGCACAACACTTGCTTCGGGTGGACCTGATCTCCAACTTTGACAAACTCCGGCGCCCCGGGGCTTGGCGCATCGTAATAAGTGCCCACAATAGGAGACTTAACAACGATGTTCTTATCCTCTTGCTCCGGAGTAACAGCGGGAGGCTGCGGCGCAGGTGGCGCCGTCGCCGGTGGGTGTGGGAGCACGTGTGGCTGGTGAGGAGTTACTGAAACCGGGACCATAGAGGGGAAAACGACATCGTGGGTCGCAGGCGCGTTCGCATTCCGTATCCGCACCTTGTTGTCTCCACGCTGATATTCCAGTTCCGATATGCCGGTCTCCTGGACTACGCGGATCAATTCCTTAATTTCGTCGATGGACATGTTCATTTCCTTAGGAAGTGCGTCCGTACGGTTAGAGCACGACCAATTCTTTGCCTGTCGGTGTGAGGACTTCGCCGCCCGATTTGGTAACTGCAACAGTATCTTCGATTCGGATTCCGCCAACATTTTCCAGGTAAACACCGGGCTCGATGGTAATAACCATCCCCGCCTCAAGCTTCGTTCTATCTTTCCGGCCCACTCTGGGACCTTCGTGAATTTCTAAGCCGAGTCCGTGTCCCGTCGAATGAATGAACAACCTGTCCCATCCATAGCCGCGCAAAACGTCGCGAGCGGCTCGGTCCACAGCCGTGCAGGTCGCTCCCGGCTTCACCGAATCGATGGCCGCAAGCTGGCTCTCAAGCACGGCGCGATACATCCGCCGCACTTTTGGATTGAGTTTACCCACTGCATGAGTGCGAGTCATGTCGCTGCAGTAGCCCGCGACACGAGCACCCATATCCACTAATAATAGTTGATCGGGCTGAATGGGCCGATCAGTCGGATGAGCGTGGGGTAGGGCAGTTCGAGCCCCGGAAGCAACGATCGTTTCGAAAGCCGGACCATCGGCGCCAAGACGCCGCATTCGGTATTCAATCTCGGCTGCGAAATCGACCTCACTTAGAGAAGGTTTGAATGATTTGAGAGCCTGCTCCAACGCCGCGGAGTTCAGCTGAACCGATGCTTTGATGGTAGCGACTTCAGCTGCGGACTTAATCATGCGAAGGTGTTCGACTGCACCCGAAATGGGTTTCAGACGGACCTTGGGAAGCGCGGCCCGCAATTCGGTGTACTCGTCGAACCCGATGCGGTTCTGCTCGACCGCTAGCGCTGTCAAGCGAAACCGCCTGACCCAGGTAGCAACCTCTTTTAGTAAGGGTCCCTTTACAATCCTGACCTCGCAATCGGACTCCTGGGCCGCCTGGATTTCGTAGCGAGGGTCAGTGATAAGGATGGACCGCTCAGTTGTCAGCAGAACATATCCGTCGCTGCCAGTGAAGCCACTCAAATAGCGAACGCTCGGGAGGCCGGTGATCAGAAAAGCCTGTGCTCGAGCTTGGTGCAGTGCTACAAGAAGTTTATTCCGGCGCTCGGAGTACTCCGTTGAACCCTTCAATGCGATCCTCTCATGGTTTTAACAGCAGCTTTCCGCTCGTTTTGCGTGATTCGAGATCCCGATGGGCGGACGCCGCGTCTTGGAGCGGGTAGGTCTTGAAGATCTGAAGCTTCAACTTTCCCTCGGAGAGCCGACCGAAGATGTCGGAGGCGCGCCATTTCAGCTCTTCAGGATCAGAGATGTATTGTCCGAGCGAGGGGCGGGTGATAAATAGCGAACGCTCGGAAGGCCGGTGATCAGAAAAGCCTGTGCTCGAGCTTGGTGCAGTCCTACAAGAAGTTTATTCCGGCGCTCGGAGTACTCCGTTG
>JAFARV010000270.1 GCA_019245255.1 Acidobacteriaceae bacterium
TCGTCAGCAACCCGAAAGGCCGGAACCTGGGCTGCACTCTTGGTGAAGCGCTTCCGATCGATCGCGTCATTCGAAACCGCGAGACGTTCCGCTGGGAGGAGTTCGAATTTACGGCAGTGCATTCTCCCGGGCACACGGATTATCAGATGGCCTTGTTTAGCACCATCGACGGAGTGAAGATTGGATTCACGGGAGACGCTTTCTTCCATGACGCGGACCGCCCTTTTGAGATCCGGCACAATCTGATTTTTCGGAACAGGGTGAACGTCGGAGATCATTTGAAGTCGGTTGACAATCTCCTCGAGTTCCGGCCGCAGATTCTGTGTCCTGGTCACGGGGAGCCCTTTTTGCTGGATATGAACATGGTTGCGGATTTCAGGACGAAGCTTGAGAAGCAGGATGAGTTCTGCCGCTCGCTGATAGCCGATGCGGACACGGATGTCGGCATGGATCCATCGCCTGTAGAGATATTTCCATATCAGTCCCTCATCGCTCCTGGTGAGAGCTGCCGTTACGAAATTCGAGCGCGCAATCATCGCCGGAGGACTATTGAGTTGAGCATCGGGTTGATCCTTCCCGAAGCGTGGACCTATCAGCCCGCCGTAACGAAACTGAATCTGGCTCCCGGCAGCGAGCAACGTTCGGCCGTTGAGATCACGGCCCCGCGCTCTTTCCGTGCGCATGGGCGGCGAATTGCCATCGCTGCCGATGTTTTCGCCGACGGACGCTACCTCGGACAAATTGCCGAAGCCCTGATCGACATTCGCACTCTGAGACCTCAAAAGCTGTAGCCTACAACTACTCTTCGAGGGCGTTGACTCGCGTCGGTTCAGAACATGAGCTTAGCCCCGAATTGAACCAGCCTCGGGTTATTGGCCTGTGAACTGACAACGCCGAATTGCGGTGTGCCTTGCGACTGGCCTGGCGCCCCGAATTGGGGCGTATTGAGGAGGTTAAATGCCTCCGCTCTGATCTGGAACCGGAGTTTGCCTTCAGGACCGAAATCTGTGTTTTTGAACAGGGCGAAATCCAGGTTATGCAATCCGTCGTTAAAGATGTTCATCGTTCTGCCGAGATTGCCAAAGGTGAACGGTGCGGGTTGCGTGAAGCATGTTGTATTGAACCATTCATTCAGGCGGCTCACCGCTGATCCGCTAAAACCGGCGCCATTCGGGCAAGCAGCCAAATCGAAGTTCGGACGAGAACCGGCGCTGTTGGGATCGCCCGTCAGATTCTGTGAAGTCGTCAGGAACAGAGGCGTTCCAGTCTGCTCTGTCAGGATTCCGTTGATGCCCCAGCCCGAAATGAGGGCCCCGGTGACGCCCCGCGCGTTGGACAAATACTTCTTGCCTTTGCCGACAGGAAGATCCAACACATAGCTGACCACCAAGCGCTGCGGAACATCAAAGTGGCAAGCGAACGCTCGCCGCGCAGATTTCCCCAATTTTGGAAGCCGGCATTCCAGTTGTTTTCAAGCCAGGGCGTGAGGCTTTCAGCATCCGATATCAACTTCGAGAATGTATACGAAGCGAGCAGCGTGCCGCCTCCGCCGAATCGTGCTTCGAACTTAGCCTGCAGCGCGTTGTAACTCGAATCGGCCATCCCTTGATTTGCAAGCTGCACATTGCCGTACTGCGGGAACGGATGCAGCAGCGTACCTTGTGCGATGGCTGGCGTATCCAGCGGGCTGGTGCTCGGGACCTTGTTATAGAACGGATTCGGAACCTGCGTCTCTAGACAGGTATTGTAAGTGGCTAGCTGCTGGGCTGTCAGGTAGTCGAGGTCATAATCCTGCAGCGGCAAATGAGTGCCTTTCGCGCCCACATAGGCAACATCAAGCAGAGTGTTTCCAGTCAACTGGTGTTGAACATCGAGGTTCCATTGCTGGGTATAGCCGAGCGGATTGTTCGGAATCTGGGTGAGGACAGTCTGCCCGTATACGTCGCTCAGACTTCGGGCGTTCGCTGTCCCTCCAGTTGTGCCGGCAGCTCGGCGGCGTTCACGGGAACCTTGCTCTCAGTTACGGATGGATTCAGCGAGCGAGCTTTGACGTACTCGTCCGCAGCGGTTTTCGCGTCATTCCGATCAGTGGCAAGATCGCCTGCTAATTGGTGCGCCCAAGCCGAATCGCGATACTTCAACGCAAGCTGTTTCGTAAGTGCCCTGCCTATATCCAGGTGAGCCTGCCCGGCGACAAAAAGTGATTGCTCATCATCGCAATCCGCGAAGAATTGCAGTTGTTCGAATGCCGGGCCGTAATCGCTGAGCGTCACGTAGCACGCCAGAAGTCCGCGTGCGGCCTCAACATTATTCGGGTCCAATCGTGCCGCATGCCGAAGCGCAACAACAGCATCACCTGCATTTCCAAGTTTCAGATCGGAAAGCCCGAGAAACAACTGTGCGGGCAGGAGGTCAGGCTTCGTTCGCGCCGCCTGCGACAACTCTTTGGCCGCTTTGCTGTATTCGCCGGTTGAGTAGTACATCAGGCCTAAATTGGCGCGAGCCTGAACTACCGTCGGATCTATCTTTAGAACGGCCTGGAACTCAGCAATCGCGCGGTCGTAGTTGAGTTGGGCTGCCGCAGCTTGTCCGCTTCGAAAATGATCTGCAAGAGCGGAGTCCGATTGCGCATAAAGGAACGCTGAGAAGAATCCCAGAACGAAAGTGGTCCTGGCGCGCATGACTGCCAGTCTAATCCGCGATTGCCTTCGCTGAAGCCTTGTGGCCCGCTATTTCAGTTTGCTGAACCAAGTTCCGCTCGTATCGCCTCCGCGATGCGGCCGGTCCATTTATCGACCTGCTCCTGCGAACCGGCTTCAATCATCACGCGGGCCAGCGGTTCGGTTCCTGAGAACCGCACAACAACGCGGCCCGATCCGGCGAATTCATCTTCGGCAGCCTGGATCTCGGCCTGGACAGATTCGAGTTCGGCCAGCGGACGCTTGTGTTTCACCCGAACGTTCACGAGCTTTTGCGGAAACGTCTTAATGCGGTCGGCGAGGTCGTCAAGCGAGGACTCAGAGTCGCGGATAATTTCTAGAACTCGCAGCGACGTGAGAATGCCGTCACCGGTGGTTGCGTATTCCGAGAAGATGACGTGACCGGACTGCTCGCCACCCAGCACGGCGCCGCGCCGAATCATTTCTTCGAGGACATATTTGTCTCCGACCGGAGTCCGCAGCATCTGGATTCCCTCAGATTCGAGGGCTTTCTCGAGGCCCAGGTTCGACATGACCGTCGCCACGACGACATTCCCGTTAAGACGGCCTTTGCGTTTGAGCGAGTTCCCAGCCAGGAACAGAACGGCATCGCCATCAACGATGCGGCCGGAGCCAGCGACGAAAAGTGCGCGGTCGGCGTCGCCATCAAACGCGATTCCCAGGTCTGCGCGGGTTTCGAGCACGCGTTTTTGCACGTGTTCGAGGTGCAGAGAGCCGCAGTTGAGGTTGATGTTGCGGCCATCGGGCAACGTGCCCAGCCAGTCTACTTCGCAGCCAAGCCGTTTGAACAAGTGCGGAGCCACACGCGCGGCAGAACCGTTTGCACAATCGACGACGATACGCAGCGGGAAAGCCCCTGAAACGGTGCCGGCCAGGTAGTCCGTATAGAGATTGTCGAGAGCGGGATCGGCCTCCAGCGGTCTCGGTTCCGCGGGCTGGCCAGTACCAAGCCAGTCTGCCATGAGCTTCTCAAGTTCTAATTCGGTGGCATCCGGAAGCTTATAGCCGGAATGACTGATTACTTTCAGGCCGTTGTCGTAATACGGATTATGCGAAGCCGAGATCATGACGCCGGCAACGTAGGAACCGGTCCGCGTGAGATACGCTACGCCTGGCGTGGTGATAATTCCTGCGAACCGAGCGTTTACACCGGCCCGGGCGAGCCCGCCCGCCACCTGTTCGGCGAGCCACGGGCCGCTTTCGCGCGTATCCATGCCAATCACGACTTCAGGTGTTTCAGCAGCGGACGGGCGATGCTGACAGGCCCAACTCCCCAGAGCGTATCCGAGTGCATGGGCAGTATGATGGTCGAGCGGCGGCTCACCGGCAACGCCGCGTATTCCGTCTGTTCCGAAGAGTTGTCTGGCCAATAATTCCCCTATGGTTAGTGATCCCTCCCATTCTATCGGCTCATGGTACTTTTCATGGGTACTGTGCCCGGCCATTGTAGGATCGGGGTTTGGGCTTGATTAGAATTGTAAGTAGTAGCGCAAAGGACGCGGATGCGCTCCCCGAGTCAGGTAAGAAACCCGCGGCTCTTTGCGGGGCGCGCCTGAGGCCGCGGCCGTTTTGCGCGGGTTCCTGAATAGCGGCACAGGCCGCCGGACGCGACCCCGAGGTGGTACAGGAACCGACTACGGATTGCAAGCAGTCCGGCGAGTCCGGTGTGCGCAGTTCCTGAAGAGAGATAGACAAAAGGATGAATATATCGGTCAAGAGCGAGTATGCGCTCAAGGCTGTTTTCGATCTGGTTTTGCAGTATCTCGATCACCGGCCCGCTTCGGGTCCAATGGCGCCGGTGAAGATCGCCGACATCGCTAAACGTCAGAAAATACCGCAGAAATTCCTCGAACTGATCCTAGCCGGCCTGAAGCAGAGCGGTTTTGTGGATTCGCGCCGGGGCGCCGAAGGGGGGTATCTGTTGGCCAGAGCGCCGGATCTGATTACGGTCGGCGAAGTTCTCAAGACCGTTGAGAATGTGAAGAGCACGCCGCGTGCGCACAAGGACGACCCCTTTTGTGAGATCTGGCGCCGAGTTGATGCCTCCGTGTCCAACGTTCTCGATCAGACGACCTTTGGCGAGCTCGCGCGATCGTGGCAGGAGAAGAAAGCACACTACGTTCCGAACTGGGACATCTGAAAGGGAAAGCCTTGTTTTATCAAGACAATTCATTCAGCATCGGCCGCACTCCCCTGGTGAAGCTGAACCGCGTGGTCGATGGGGTCAAGGCGACGTTGCTAGCGAAGATAGAAGCCCGGAATCCTGCATTTTCAGTAAAGTGCCGGATCGGCGCGGCAATGGTCTGGGATGCGGAGCAGCGCGGGTGGCTGAAGCCGGGCAAAGAGATTGTGGAACCGACGAGCGGGAACACCGGCATCGCGCTAGCGTTTGTGGGCGCGGCGCGCGGGTATCCTGTGACGCTGATGATGCCCGATACCATGTCGCTGGAGCGGCGGAAAGTTCTGAAGGCACTGGGCGCGAATTTAGTTCTGACCGACGGGGCCCAGGGCATGAAAGGAGCAATGGCTGAAGCCGAAGCTCTGCGAGACTCAGATCCGGATCGCTACTTCATTCCACAGCAGTTTTCAAATCCGGCGAATCCGCGCATCCACTTCGAGACGACGGGCCCGGAGATCTGGGAGGATACGGAAGGTAAGGTGGACGTTCTGGTGTCAGGTGTGGGCACGGGCGGAACGATCACCGGTGTTTCTCGGTACGTCAAACACGAGAAGAAACATCCGTTGCTGTCGATAGCTGTCGAGCCAACGGGTAGCCCGGTCATTTCACAGAAACTCGCAGGACAGGAGATGAAGCCGGGGCCGCACAAAGTCCAAGGGATCGGAGCCGGATTCGTGCCAGACAATCTCGATCTTGCAATCGTAGACCGGGTGGAGTTGGTCACGAACGAGGAATCGATTGAGATGGCGCGGCGCCTGGCGCGTGAGGAAGGCCTGCTGTCCGGAATTTCGTGCGGGGCCGCGGCGGCAGCCGCCGTTCGCGTGGCAAAGGAACCAGAGATGGAGGGCAAGACGATCATCGTAGTGCTGCCCGATGCCGGCGAACGGTACTTGAGCTCGGCGTTATTCGAGGGGCTGTTCGAGTAACCTCCGGGTAACGGGTTTTCTGCAACGGCCGGCAGTTCGTGCGTGTCTACGGCATTGCTGCCACAGAAAATGCGTTTACGTCCCTTTATCGCAGGCGCCGCTCTCTATGTTGCGATTGTCGCGGCGGTGCTCGTCGCCGTCGGGAAGCGAACCGGCTTCCAGCAAATCTACTGTCTCGATGACACGTACATTCACCTCGCAATTGTTAAGAACCTGTTACTGGCCGGCACCTTCGGCGTGATACCGCATCATTTTGCTGCACTGTCCTCATCCGTGATATGGCCGTTTGCGCTTGCGGCTTTCTCTGCCATCGCAGGGATCCACAGCGTCATTCCGTTCGTGGCAGAT
>JAFARV010000344.1 GCA_019245255.1 Acidobacteriaceae bacterium
TGGCTGAGTGTTCGAGGCTCTTCCGCAACTTGCGTTTTCGGCAGGTAGCGGTACGGGTTTACCGGAATTCCGGCGACCCGAACCTCGTAGTGAAGGTGCGGCGACGTGGACCGGCCCGTTCCTCCAGATCGGGCAATCACCTGGCCCAGGCGGACTTCCTGTCCAGGAACAACGAGAAACTCGGAGAGGTGGCCATAGTACGTCTCGACGCCATTGCCATGCTGGATGATAACCAGCTTGCCGTAACCGGTGCTCCAGCCAGCGCTGATCACGACACCGTCAGCCGTGGCGTGAACGGGTGTTCCACTCACGGCTGACAAGTCAATGCCGGTGTGGAATGCTCCTTCTCCGGAAAACGGATCTTGGCGTTCGCCGAAGGCGCTGCGTATGATGCCAGTCAGGGGCCAAGCGTTCGGTTGTGCGTGCTCCTGCCATTGATATGCGTACCGGTGATAAATGCCTGAGTAAGTGGCCGCTTTGAGAAAGTTGAACTCCTGAATCGACTCGCGAACATGCGAACTGGAACTCAGGACAGACTCATCTCCGAGTGTCGATGGGGGGTGCAGACCATACGCTGCCGAGACTTCGCCAGCGAGGCTTTCGAGCGATGCCATCTGCTGCTTGCGCTGGTTTGCAACGCGCTGCAGTTCCTGGTAGCGGGTCCGGAGATGGTCGAGATCGGCTCGCATTCTCTCGTACTTGGTTACTTTCCAGCTCATCCAGACACAGGTCGAGGCCAGACCGAGTATGAAGAGCCCGACGAGGAAGAAAGAAAAGAAAAGGTATTTCAGAACACGATGTGAAAGATAGATTCGTTTGAATTGCCCATGTATGGAATGCGCGAATTCCACAATGAAATAAGGCTGATTCATTCACTCCTCAGGACACGTTAAAGAACTTCAAGCGGGAAACCGGCGGGCTCCTCTGCTTGTTTGACCAAAGATGAACGAAAGTTCAGGCTACTCTTGAAACTCCTCTATGTCAATAGTTTTGCTTGTTAGCGCAATTAACATAATACCCCGCTCTTTTGGTGGTGGTATAGGTCCGGGGGGCTCGCCGCCTCGGCCCAGGCACGGAGGGTGTTCCGGCGATTTGTTGGATTGCTCACGGCAGTGTTAGGCTGTTTTGCGTGTTAGGCGATCTGGAACGCGGCGCAATCAGGCGTTTGTGGGAACGGAAGCTGCGGCAGGACCAGGAGCCTTTGCCCAATGCGCAGCGGCATCGGAACCTTGAGCCGGCGAGCGCAGAGTTTCTGTGCGCTCTGGCTGCGGGCGTTGGCGCAAAACGAATGCTTGAGATTGGCGGATCGAGCGGAATTTCAACCATCGCATTGGCAGCCGCGGCCCGGCAAGTGGGTGGTAAGCTTACCTCGATTGAATTAGAACCGCAACGCCAGGCGGAAGCAAGGGAAACGCTGCGGTCGCTTCATTTGGACGCGTTTGTAAATTTTGTGTGCGAGGATGCTGGCCGAGTGCTATCCGGTGTAGGCGAGGTTGATTTAGTATTCATCGACTGCGAGAAGCAAGATTACATCCGTTTCTTCGATATGCTCCCGGTTGCTGCCGGCGGGTATGTAGTTGCCGATAACGTTTTGTCGCATGCGCTAACTGACTACATCGCCCACGCGAGGAGACGACCCGGAGCCGAATCGATAACTTTGTCCATTGGTAAAGGTCTCGAACTAACACGACTGCCGTAGGGCAGAGTTACTATTGGCCAAGCTTGAATTTTGGTGCTCGGCCATAGGTGTCTGCCCCCAAAGCGTCGTTAACTTTACAACGATCTCAGGAATGTGATGAGCTGTTGCTGCTCGTCGGAAGAAAGTCCATTGAAGCGCTTGATTACTCCTTTGGCTTCTCCTTTGTGCCGCTGGATCGCATCCGATACGGTAAGCGACTGCAGGTCGTGCATAAAACGAGACTTTATGTGAAGCCCCCACAGAGCAGGTGTGCGGAGTTTGTCGACGGTATCGGGCGGACCAGCCTGGAATATGCCATCACCGGTGCCAACATCGTGCAGTAGGAAATCGCTGAATGGGTGGATGATCTTGTCGCCTAATGCTGCAGAAACTGTGTAAGTGCCACCGTTTAGCACAGTGCCTGGCGCAGCCGTGTGGAACGTCTCCACGTGGCAAATGTTGCAACCCGTGCTTCTGAATAGGCCAGCCCCCGCTTGAGCATCCGGAGTGGCAGCGAGCTGTGTATCGCGGGGAGGCGCCTTGGTACCTCTGATGAATTGCGCGAAGTGGTCGATATCTGCCAAGCCCAGGCTATCCGGAGTATCTTCGGGATCCGTAGTAACTTTGCAAACGGAAGTAACATCCTTCGGTCGTAACCGGCTAGTCACGCCCATTTCATTTACGTAGGCATCGGCAACGAATGAGAGTACGGTCGGCTGTTGATCTTTCCAGCCGAAGCGGCCGATCTGAGTGTGTGTCGGCGCCTCAAGTACAGGTACTTGGATGGCCTCACCGTGGATTTCGCCGTTGCTTCTTTCCGGTTGGTGGGTGGCGACTTCCGTGAGCTCGCTGTCTTCGACGGCCTCGACAAATCCATCACCGAGCGTGTTGAGAACAGCCCGGAACGTTCGGATGTTTTCGGTGTCCGGGACATGCTCCTGCGCCTGCTCGCAAATAGAACGGTCATCAACGATCGAACGGCCGGTGATCATGCTTGCACCGTCATTGATCAGGATAGTGGGATTTACAAAATTGCCGTTCGCATCTTTATGACCAACACGGATTTCACTCATTTGGCTTGCTGCGCCAGTTACTCCGTTGGCGTGACACGTCGCGCAAGAGGTAGCGTTGAAGACCGGACCGAGGCCAGTGGAAGGATCGTGATTCTGCTCAAACTTTGCCTGATCCAGTGCGAAGGTGTCGCCGGGAGGCTCTTGTATTCCGTTGCTTACGCTCTGCGAGCCGGGATTCACTGCGAGCGTGGGACTATCGAAGCCTGCCGGGGCTTCCGTGAATGGGTGCTCGTGTGCAACTATGCCGAGACTTGCCACGACGGCCACGCATGAAAGCGCGATGAAACTCTTTCTCATTTTGGGAGCCTCCTTGAAGTGTCGTTTGGCACGAAGAATCGCCCAAAGATCACCAGAGAGTACTCAGGCGTGGAAAGTATTATTCCCGGACGTTTGTGAAAAGTACGTGACGGGTCAGGGGCTAATACTCACTTTCGCTCGTCTTGAACGAACTGCTTCAGTTCTGTGAGGTTCAGGTCAGAGACAGCCCAATAATTCATATCAGCCTGGATCCAAACGATGACGTTATAGCCCTTAACAAGGGATATTTCGGGATCATGTTTCGCTTTGTCCGCGGGCCACATGAATAAGTTAATGACGTGCTGACGATGTTTGTAAAGGAGTGCTGCGACAGGGCGATTGTCAATATAGTCAAGGCGACCGCCAACGAGCGGAAATCCGTCGGCCGCGAAATCTTTCACAGCAGGTGCGAAATCAAGTTTGCCGCTGAACCAAGGCTTGACAGTGTGCTGGTCGGTTGACGTGACATCAGTGAGATGGCTCACCATGAGCGAGCGGATGTGACTCGAAACAACCTGTTGCGCGAGAAATTGGGTCTGCGATGGACGCAGCGCGAAATGAATCAGACTCAGGCTGACCGCGACCACTGCAATCAAGCAGGCCGCAGCGGCGATCCAAAGCCATCGCGCGGGCGGCCGTTGGGCTACAGGCTTAACAGTTTCGTTTCCGTGAATGCGGCGGTGAATCGCATCTTCCAGACTTTCAGGCGCTTTAAAATATACTCCGTTTTGGTGCAGTGCTCGCCGAAGCTTCTGATAGCCGGCGTATGAGTCGCTGCACTCTGGACAGTCCTTTAGATGAGCCTCGACATCCCGCGCTCGCAGCGGGTCGAGTTCACCGTCGAGGTAGGCGATCAGGGAACTCTCTTCCCCGCACTTCATTTGC
>JAFARV010000387.1 GCA_019245255.1 Acidobacteriaceae bacterium
TTGAGATCGCCGTTCTTGTACGCGAACCGGACCACTGAATTCGTGTTGCCGATATAGAGCCACTGCGGATCCTTTCCGACCGGGTAAAACGCGATTCCAAAAGGCTGCTTCAGGCCGGTTGCGAATATGGATCGCTGCTGCGGCTTGCCATCGCTGGTGATGCCGCGGAAAACTACAATTTTGCCGCCATGAGTATCGGCAACGAATATGTCTCCGTTGGGCGCAGTCAAGATCTTGCGGGGTTCTGTAAGCCCTTCGTTTGTGAAGAGCTGAACCTTAAAGCCGGCCGGCGCTTGAGGCCAAGCATTGGCAGGCCGGGGCTCGACCGTGGGCGGGTTGCCAACGCCCGGCGTCGCGTAGGGCTTCGGGAGATCGTCTACCGTAATCTTCCGGAATGTGCCGGGCTTCTCTTTCTGGTAGTCAGTGAAGGCCGCCGTACCGGTAAGAACGTTGTTCGAGTCAGAGGAATCCGCTAACAAAGCTGGGGTAGTTACAAATCCGATCGAAGCTGCCAAGGCAAGCCATCGCACGGGTATGTTCATCTATAGCTCCTTATTTTTGCCAACTTATTTGACACGGGCCGAAGCCTCCTGTTACGCAATGGCAGTATTGAACGCACGCAACTCGTCGAGCTTCAGGAAGCCCGTGTAAATTGACATGCCAACTGCGCAGTGAATCCCGAGGGCCGTCAGAGCCCGAATGTCGTCCATGGTCGTAATGCCGCCCGCGGCTGTAATCTCATGTCCGGTGCTGGAGCGGAGTGTGCGAAACCACTCGAGATCGGTTCCCTGCATCATTCCTTCTTTGTCGACATAAGTACACAGGAAGCCCGAGCAGTAAGGTTCGAGGTCTCGCAAGATCTCCGACGCGGTCCAGTTGGTGGACTCCTGCCAGCCCTTCACAACTACGCGCCCGTCCTTGCTGTCGAGGGCCAGAATGATTCGCTCAGCCCCGACGGTTTCTGAGAGTTCCCACAGGAACCTGCGGTTTGGGCCGTCAGTCAAAAACGCCGCCGTTCCGACGATGACTTTCGCCGCACCTTGCGCAAGGAGTTCTGTTGCGCGCTGTGTACTTCGAACGCCGCCACCGGCGCGGATGGCACTGTTCGAGGCCAGGTATTTGACGGTCTCCGCATTGGAGCCTTTGCCGAACGCGGCATCGAGATCGATGACCTGAATCCACGGAAACCCGGCAAACATTTCGACCATTTCCTGCGGCGATTTGCCTTCGAGAACTTTCTCCCTGCCCTGCCGGAGTTGAACGACCTTGCCATCCATGAGGTCGATGCAAGGAATAATCATGCGACTGGCCGCACGGGGACATGCGCCTCTTCGAGCACGTGTTTGAGATCCGCAACGGTGTACTTACCGTAGTGAAAAATCGAAGCGGCAAGCGCGGCATCCGCGCAACCATCAGTAAGGACGGTGACGAAGTCTTCCGGTTTGCCTGCACCACCGGAGGCGATCACAGGAACCGTGGTCTTTTTTGCAACGGCCTTGGTGAGATCGCAATCGAAGCCGGTCTGCACACCATCAGTATCCATGGAAGTGAGCAGGATCTCCCCTGCCCCGAGTGCTTCACCGTTTTGCGCCCACTCGACGGCATCGATACCTTCATCGTGCCGGCCACCTTTTGTGTAGACGTTCCACTTGCATGCACCCGAGCGCCTGGCATCTATGGCGAGCACGACGGCCTGTGTGCCAAACTCAAGGCTGAGTTCGCGAATGAGCTCCGGGCGGCGTACAGCAGCCGTATTTATGCTTACTTTGTCGGCCCCCGCCAGGATAATTTTGCGCGCATCCGCAACCGATCGAATTCCACCTCCGACCGTCAGCGGTATAAAGACCTTTCGGGCAGTGCGCGCCACCACGTCGGCCATGATCTCACGCGCGTCGCTGGATGCCGTGATGTCGAGGAACACCAATTCATCGGCGCCTTGCTGGTTATAGCGGTCGGCCAATTCCACGGGATCGCCGGCGTCACGCAGGCCAACAAAATTGACTCCCTTTACCACCCGCCCGGCGGTGACATCAAGGCACGGAATGATGCGTTTTGAGAGCATCAGAGTTCAATGAAGTTTTTCATTACCTGCAGACCGATGGCGCCAGATTTTTCAGGGTGGAACTGCACCGCATGAACATTGTCCTGTTCAAGCACCGCCGAATACGGATTCATGTAGGTGCATGTTGCCACGGTCGCGTCGATAACCGGCCCATAGTAGCTATGCGCAAAAAAAGTGAAGGGTTCGTTCGCGAGGCCGCAGAGCAGGCGAGCGGGCTTGACGAGCGCAAGTGAGTTCCACCCCATGTGAGGGATGCGAGCGTCACCTATAAAGCGTTTCACTGTTCCCGGAAAGATGGCCAGCCCTTTGCTATCGAGCGATTCTTCACTCCCCTGAAACAGGCACTGCAAGCCGACGCAGATGCCGAGAAATGGTGTGCCGGAGTGGATTTTATCGATGATCGGTTGCCGCAGGCCGAGGTCGTCCATGGCTCGCATCATCTGGCCGAAATGGCCGACGCCGGGAAGAATAATCTTCTCCGCTTTGCTCACGATGGCCGGATCGTTGGTTGTCTGGTAATCGGCGCCGATCGCGTGCAGTGTGTTTTCGACCGAACGTATGTTGCCTGCGCCGTAATCGACGATGGTCGTCTTCATAACAGGCCCTTAGTGGACGGCAGTTGATCCTTCAGCCGCTCATCGATGGAGCAAGCATAATGCATTGCACGCGCGAAGCACTTGAAAATTGCTTCAATTTTGTGGTGGTTGGAGCGGCCGTACATGATCTTCACATGGAGGTTAGTACCGAGATGATTGACGAAGCCCAAGAAGAAATCTTCGAGGAGTTCCGTCTGAAGATCACCCACATGAATGACGTTTACCTGCTGGTCATAGACGAGAGCAGGACGCCCGCCAAGATCCACGGCGGCCAACGCGAGCGTCTCGTCCATGGTCTGCACAAAATAGCCTGCGCGGTTGATCCCTTTTCGATCGCCTAAGGCCTTCGAAAAGAGCTGGCCGAGCACGATACCGGCATCCTCCACCGTGTGATGCTGATCGACATCGAGGTCGCCTTTCGCAGTGAGCGTCAGATCGAAAGCACCGTGTTTCGCGAACAGTTCGAGCATGTGGTCGAGGAAGCGGATGCCTGTCGAGATCTGGTATTGACCTGTTCCTTCGATCCGCAGGGACCCGCTGATCCGGGTTTCTTTGGTATTGCGCTCGACACTCGCTTCCCTCATGCGTTGGCGTTCGAAGGGGCTCCTTCAGTAACAAGCGCTTCGAGTTCGTTGATGTCCTCGATCACGGCAAAAGCGCCAAATTGTCTGAGGATCGCGGCAATCTCTTGATGCCGGGGATTGTGGGGCGTTGAGACGCCAATGAACGGGACGCCCGCCGCTTGCGCGCTTCGCGCATCGTCAACCGTATCTCCCAGGTACCAAATCGTGTCATCGGGATAGCGCTGGATGATTAAGCGCAGACCGTCCGGCGCAGGTTTCGGATTCTCGACAGCCTCGTCGGTTACGATCGGGTCGAAGGGGATGGTGTCGGCATAGCGACGGAGCGTGATATCCAACTCGAACTTCGCCCGGCCGGTGAATATCGCGAGCTGCGCCCGTTGTGACAATCTTTCCAGCAGACCGGCCCTGGGCATCCATTCTTCGTACCGGATCAGACCGTCACCGTTCTTGCCCAGAAAGACTTCGTTGAAATAGTCGACCACATTGGCGTAGTCAACGATCACTCCACGATCGCTAATCAGGCGATGTGACAGCAGCCAGTCGTTGTTCCAGCCTCCGGCGTTCTTGAAATCCTGAATGATATCGTGCGAAACCGTATCGCTGGTGAAGTGGCGTACCGTCTCGCGAATGGCTTCCCGGTAGGATCTCGATACTTCGACCAACACACCGTCCATGTCAAAGACGAGAACGCCAGGTTTTTCGGCAGGATTTACCAAATCTGCTCCAACTCGTTTAAGAAGCGTTGGATCTGATCGCGAGTCCCGACGGTGACCCGCACGCAACCTGGAAGCTCATAACTGCGATCACGGACCAGAACGCCGCGGTTGCGCAGCTCATCGCGAATGGCGATGGCGCGATCGCCGGCCTCAAAGAGGACGAAATTCGCCTGGCTGGGAATGTACGAGATGTTCAGCTTTTCAAGACCGACATAGAGATGTTCGCGTGCGGCGAGAACTTCGAGCGCATAATCTTCTACAAAACGCTGATCTTGTATTGCGATGCGCGCGGCCATTGCTGCGAGCATGTTGACGCTGTAGGGCGATTGCGCTTTGCGAAGGTGGGCCACATTTGCCGCCTGCGACATCAGACAGCCGCACCGCATTGCCGCCATTCCATAGATTTTCGAGAAGGTACGACTGACGAACAGGTTCGGGTATTGAGATAAGAGCGGAAGCACCGTCACGCCGCTGAATTCGTAATATGCCTCGTCGACTAATACGGCGGCATTCTCGGCCTTCGCCAGGATGCGCTCGATCACATTCGCAGTCGTGCCAGTGCCGGTGGGGTTGTTGGGGTTGCCGATCAAAACTGCGCGAGTGGAAGCGGTAATACGCTCAAGCATCTCCTCAACCGGGAAGGCAAGCGTGCGTTCGCGGTAGTCGATCTCCCGCACGACGGCCCCGGCAAGCTGAGCGTAGAAGCGGTACATTGCGTACGCAGGCCGGAGTACCACTACTTCTTGTCCGTCGTCGACGAAGGTGTTTATAAGCAGCTGAATCGCTTCATCGGTGCCGTTTGCAAGAGTAAGTTCGTCGGCTGCGACTCCAAAATGAATTGCCAGTTCCTCAAGCGCGTGCTCGTATTCGGGATAGATGCTGAGATCGGCAGCCGTGAGATAGCGCTTGATGAAGTCGATTACATGGGGCGGCGCGCCAACGGTGTTCTCATTGAAGTCAAGGCGGAGCTTGTTTCTGCGGCCTCCTGTTGGAGGATGATAGGGAGCCATGTCGAGCACAGCCTGTCGTGGTTTCAACGTGTGTTGTTCAGTTAGGGTATTTCTGTCTTCGATCTGATTACTGATGGGCAAAACGAACCTCCACGGCGCGAGCGTGCGCCTCTAAGCCCTCCACTCTCGCAAGCGTGGTAATGGTGGGCGCCAGTTCCTCGAGAGCAGACGGGGATAGCTCTTGAACGGCAATCACTTTTACAAAATCAGCGGTTGAGAGCCCGCCGCGCTGGCGTGCGACTCCGCTGGTGGGAAGCACGTGGCTGGGGCCCGAAGCATAATCGCCTGCGGACTCGGGCGTATTCGCGCCGAGGAAAACCGTGCCGGCATTGCGAATAGAAGGCAGCAAAGATGGGTCGTGCAAACTCAAGTGCTCGGGGGCAAAGAGATTTGCGAATAGGCAGGCACAATCGAGGTCACCGAGCACGAATATGGCACTCGAGTTGTCGATTGACTGTCGCGCAACTTCGGCAGTCGGCAGGTCTTCGAGTTGTGTTTCGATTTCCTGTTGTACGTCGTTTGCCAGCTTTTGCGAAGTGGTGATCAAGACGGCGCTGGCGATTACGTCATGCTCAGCTTGCGCGAGCATGTCGGCCGCGATCGCGCGAGGATCACCATCGGCCGCAATGATCATGATTTCAGTCGGGCCTGCGATGAAGTCGATGCCGACTTCGCCTGCAAGCAGTTTTTTGGCGGCAGCTACGTAAGCATTACCGGGGCCTACGATCCGGTCTACCGTTGCGATGGTCTCGGTGCCGAGCGCCAGTGCTGCAATCGCCTGAGCTCCTCCGATGCGATAGAACTCGGTGATCCCGAGCATGTGCGCGCAGCCGAGAATCTCTCGCGAGGGTTTGGGAGACGTAACACAGATGCGGCGCACACCTGCCGTTTGTGCCAGGACTGCAGTCATCAGAAGGGTGGAGGGTAAGGGATAGCGGCCCGACGGAATGTAGCACCCGACCGCATCCAGCGGGCGCACGATCCAACCTAATTTTCGCCCCGGTGAGAATTCGCGGAAGCAATCGCGAGGCATCTGAGCCTCGGCATACTGACGAATGTTCGCGATCGCCTTTCGAGCGGCGCGACAAACTTCCGGGCTCATCGACGAGGCAGCCGACGATAGCTCATCAGCTGAAACAGCAAAGGGCTGATCGCCGAGTCCGTCGTACTGAGTAGCGTAGCGGCGCAGCGCCGCGTCTTTCTCTCGCCGCACTGCTTCGATGATCGGCCGCACGACGTCGTCTACTTCGCTGGTCTGGCGCTTGCGGGCTACATTGAACCCGGTTGCCTCTCGATGGTCGAAGACAGGAATCATCTACATTACTATTTTGTTCAATGGATATTCGACGATTCCCTGGGCGCCGGCATCTTTGAGTCTCGGGATGATGGTGCGCACGGTGGATTCATCGAGTATCGTGTTGACGGCCAGCCATTCCTGGTCGCTGAGTTGAGAGATTGTCGGCTTCTTCAATGCCGGTAGCACCGAAAGCACGGCGTCGAGGTCGGTCGCCCGAACATTCAGCATTAAGCCGACTTTGCCGAGCGCATTGATTGCGCCTTCGAGCAACATTCTGATGTCCTCGAGCTTGCGGCGCTTCCAATCGTCTTTCCATGCCGCGCAGTTGGCAATGAGCTGCGTGTTCGACTCGAGGACGGTTTCAAGAATACGGAGCTTGTTGGCTCGCAGCGAAGAGCCGGTTTCGGTGACTTCGACGATGGCGTCCGCAAGTTCCGGGGGTTTCACTTCCGTTGCGCCCCAACTGAACTCCACTTTAGCGTTGACACCGTTCTTTGCGAGGTAGCGTTTCGTAGTGGCGACCAATTCGGTCGCGATGATCTTGCCCTCGAGATCCTTTACTGTTTTGAAGGAAGAGGACTCGGGCGCTGCGAGCACCCAGCGGACCTTACCGAAGCTCTGCTTGGCGTAAATAAGATCGGCGACAGTTTCGACCTGCGCTTCACTTTCTTCGATCCAGTCGCGGCCGGTCAGACCGCCGTCGAGCACGCCATCTTCGACGTAGCGAGCCATTTCCTGCGCGCGAATCAGCATGCACTCGATCTCCGGATCGTCGACGGCCGGAAAGTAACTGCGGCTGCTGGTTGTGATGTTGAATCCGGCTCGACGGAACAGGTCGATGGTTGCGTTCTCGAGGCTTCCCTTTGGAATCCCGAGCTTCAGCTTCATCGCTGAGCCCCATAAACGGCGTCCGGATCGTAGACCTTAGGTTCGGTTTCGATCCACTGGCCGTCGCGCCAAGTGCGATAGAAACAACTGTTGTAACCGTTGTGGCAGACTCCGGGTTCAGTGAGTTCGGCCTGGACCAGAAGCGCGTCGCCATCACAATCGGTTGCGATCGATTTGAGGTTGAGAAAGTGCCCGGAACTTTCGCCTTTGGTCCAGAGTTTCTGGCGCGAGCGGCTGAAGAATGTCACGTGACCGGTGGAGATCGTCTTCTCAAGAGCGTCCCGGTTCATGTAGCCGACCATGAGCACGCGCCCCGAAGCAGCATTCTGTACGACGGCCGTAATCAGGCCGCTTTGTTTATCGAAATCGAGAGAGTCGCTCATCGGCGTTCACCTAATGAAAAAGCCCGCCTGAACCGGCGGGCTGGTTGTGAGTCTGTAGTCTAGATCGGAACCGAAACACGCCGCCTAACACACCGAATGACGGTGACGGAAATGGCTTTGAGCAGTCCGATGCATTAAACCGCAAGTATAACAACTGCCGCGAGCGTAACAAAAGTGGGGCAGAATGTAGTGAGGACAGATTGTGGAAAAGTGGTGAAAAAGCGAGGTAACCAATTGAGCAGATTAGGGCTACCTGTGGAGAAATCAACTTCCTCCGCATTAGTTGTTGAGATTACTCGCGTGTTGCAGCAAAGTTAATCGAGTCCCCTGTTTATGGCTGCACGCGACCTGACTCTCGATCATCCGCTTCCCGATAACATCGACGCAGAACGCTTTGTCCTCGGGGCCATCATGAGCAGCGAGAACGCATTTCTGCAGGTTGCGGGAACGCTGACGGCCGACGACTTCAGCCTGGAAAAGCATAAGCGCATTTTTCTGCGCATGGGCGAATTGCATGAGCGCGGCGAGCGGATTGATCGGGTAACGCTTGCCAACGAGCTGATGAAGCAGGGGCAGCTGCAATCGGTTGATGGCCTGAGCTACCTGGTTTCGCTCGATGATGGGCTTCCTCAGCTTCATAACCTCGAAGGCTACGTCAACATCGTCAGGGAGAAGGCGCTGCTGCGGCGGATCATCTCGGTTTCGCAGGACACGATGAACCGCGCGCTGACGGGTGAAGAGGACGCGCACAACATTCTCGGTGCGCCTGAAGACGCGTTCATGAAGCTGGGCGATCTCGGCTTAAAGAGCAGCCTGGCCAGTCCCGCGCAGATCATCTCCGAGTACGAAGGCGGCATCAACGCCTTTCTCGACACCAGTAAGCGCATCAAGGGCATCAGTACCGGTTTTCTGAAGTTCGATGAGATGACCGGCGGCTTGCGCGAGGGCGAGCTGTTCATTCTGGCGGCGCGGCCGGCCATGGGAAAGACCGCACTGGCGTTGAACATCGCACAGCACATCGCGACAAACCCGAAGAGCAGCAAAGCGGTGGCTGTATTCTCGCTCGAGATGTCGAAGGAATCGCTGCTGACTCGCATGATCTGCGCAGCGGCGCGGGTTGACCAGCAACGGTTCCGGGCCGGCTATCTGAATGCCGATGAACGCCGCGCACTGCAGGAAGCCATGTACCGCATCGTCGAAGCGCCATTGTTCCTGGACGATACAGCCGGTATCAACCTTATGGATGTGCATTCGAAGTTGCGGCGTCTGCAGGCGGAGCACGACCTGGGGCTGGTGATCGTCGATTATTTGCAGTTGATGCAGGGGCGAGGGCGATTCGAAAATCGCGTGCAGGAAATCAGTTCTCTGTCGCGTGGCTTCAAACTGATGTCCAAGGATCTGCGGGTGCCGTTTCTCGTGTTGTCGCAGTTGAGCCGTGCGCCGGAGACGCGTCAGGGAGACCACCGGCCGATGCTGAGCGATCTGAGAGAAAGCGGATCGATCGAGCAAGATGCCGATATCGTCGCCTTCATTTTCCGCGAGGAAATTTACAGGCCTGATAAAGAAAGCCTGAAAGGCATCGCCGAACTGATTCTTGCGAAGCAACGAAACGGTCCAACCGGACGGGTCAAGCTTGCATTTCTGAACCGGTATACAAAATTTGAGAACCTGGCGGCGGATACAGGCGAAGACGACGCGCCGTTCGAGTAGCTTCAAAACCGAAGGCAGATCTTGCCGAAGTGTTGCTGTTTTTGCATATAACGCAGGGCCTCGGTTAGTTCCGTCCAAGGGAACGTGCGGTCGATAATTGGCTTGATCCGATGAAATTCAATGGCGCGGTTCATGCGCTCAAACATCAGGCGAGAACCGACATAGATACCTTGTACGCGTATGCCGTTCATCAGAATTTGTGTTGGACTGACGCTGGGCTCGAGGCCCGACAGCCCGCCGATGACGCTGACTGCCCCGCCCATTTTCACGGCTCGAAGCGATTTGGGCAGTGTATCGCTACCGCCGACCTCGATTACATGGTCCACGCCCATGCCCGCGGTGAGGGTGCGGGCTTGCTGCTCCCAATCGGGTGACTGCTTGTAGTTGATTGTCTCGCTTGCGCCGAGTTGCTTTAAGCGTTCGATCTTTGACTCGCTGCTGGAAGTCGTAATGGCGCGTAGACCGGCTGCGCGCGCAAACTGAAGAGCAAAAATCGAGACGCCGCCGGTGCCTTGCAGCAGAACAGTTTCGCCGGGAACAGGAGGAGTATGTTCGAACAGGGCATGCCAGGCAGTCACGGCCGCGCACGGCAGTGTCGCTGCCTCTTCGTCGGTCAAGTGATCGGGCGGGCGGACCAGTCCCTCTTCGTGAAATACTGCGTATTCGCGTGCAATGCCTTGAATGGCCCCGCCAAGTGCCGAACCGGCTTTCTCGCGCGAGACGGGCCCCTCAACCCACTTCTGCATAAAAGTGGCGGTGACGCGATCGCCTTTTTTCCAGCGGACAACTTCTGCGCCTATTTCTTCAACAATTCCAACTCCATCGCAAAGCGGGGTCATGGGTCGCTTCAGTTTGGGGTTATAGGCGCCGGCAACTACCATGTGATCGCGGAAATTCAGGGAAGCGGCAGTCATCCGCACAAGCACTTCAAAGGGGCGCGGACGCGGCTTTTCTGTTTCGGCGAGGACGAGGTTATCGATTCCGAACTCACGAATTTCAAACGACTTCATGCTTGAACTGACTCGCGAACTCCACGAGACGATTCAATTTGCCTGAAGCCGCGCCGGTATCGATGGATTCGTTCGCGATCGCAATTGCGGATTTCAAATCGGTCGCGCGCTGTGCAACCAGCAAGGCGGCAGCGGCGTTGGCAACAACGATGTCGCGCTTCGGGCCGGGTTCTCCTGAAAGTACGTCGCGTAAAATCCCGGCGTTTACTTCCGGCTCGCCGCCTCTGAGGTCGTCGATTTGGGCCGTCGGAACGCCGAAATCGGATGGGGACCAAAGGCCCTTCTGGACGCGTCCTTCTTCGACCTGAAACACAGTCGTGTTTCCGGTGGTGCTGATCTCGTCGAGGCCGTCGGCGCCATGTACGACAAAAGCTCGTTCGGTACCAAGCCGGGCGGAGGCCTCAGCCACCATCTCGGCAGCCCTCACCGAGAACGCGCCGATTAATTGGACGCGCGCGCGCACGGGATTCGTGAGCGGACCTAGCATGTTGAAAACCGTACGGCCCTTCAGCAATAACCGCGCTTCCTGAGCGTATTTGACCGCCGGATGAAGCAGGGGGGCGTAAAGGAACCCAATTCCGGTTTCACGAACGCACTCAGTAACCTGGTCGAGTGTGAGGTCGATCGGTATACCGAGGGCAGCGAGTACTTCTGAGCTACCGCACTGGCTCGAAATGCGACGATTGCCATGTTTCGCAACGCGCAGGCCAGCGCCAGCCACGACGAACGCAGTCGCAGTAGAAATGTTGAATGTGTTCGTGCCGTCGCCGCCAGTGCCGCAGGTGTCGAGGACGGGGTCGCCGGATTGATCGATCTCGGCCCCATGTGCCATATCGCGGAGCGCCTTAGCGAATCCGACGAGTTCAGCGATGGTCTCGCCTTTGCGACGGAGAAAACTGAGGACCTCGGCGATGCCCTCGGTATTCATTTCGCCGGAGAGCATTCTGTGCATCAGGTTGTAGGCTTCATCCTGCGAAAGATGGACGAAACTGCGGAACGGAAGGTGAGACATGCCTCGGCTATTCATTCAATATCATTAGCGCCTGCCTGCAAAAAGGACTCCCAGCCAGACTGCCGCGTACCCAAAAACGACGCTACTCACAAGGTAGAGTAGGGCTCCAAGCGGGTTCCCCGACCTGACGGCAAGGTATCCGTCGTACTCGTAACTCGAGAACGTTGTGTATCCGCCGAGGAAACCTACGACGATAAGAAGATACCAGTTATGCGACAGGCGAAACCGTTCGACGATCAGAGTAACCAGCAGTCCGATCAAGAACGAGCCTGTCACATTGATCAGGAACGTTCCTAACGCGAACTGTACATGCGGAAATCTCTGAACGATTGCTCTGCCGACAATATAGCGCGTCAGTGAGCCGATTCCTCCACCAAACAGCACACATAGGTAGCGACCCATTCCAGGTAATACAACCATTGTGGAACATGGCCACGAGATACACTGGCACTTGGCTTTGATGACTCTCGTTGCAGGGCATACGAGCGAAACCCAACTATGAAGATTCACGAGTATCAGGCGAAGGGAATCCTCGCCAAATACAATGTTCCTGTGCCGCGGGGCGAGGTCGCGTACACGGTCGAAGAGGCGGAAGCAGCGGCGAAAAAGATCGGCGGCAGTGTCGTAGTTAAGGCGCAGATTCACGCGGGCGGTCGCGGTAAGGGCGGCGGAGTCAAAATCGCGAAGAATGCCGAGGAAGCTGCTGAGATCGCAAAAAAGATGCTGGGCATGACGCTGGTTACAAATCAGACGGGGCCTGAAGGGCGCGTGGTCCAGCGACTGCTCATCGAAGAGACGCTGCCGATCGAGCGTGAGTTTTACCTTGGGATCGTGTTGGATCGCGCGATCGGGCAGAACGTATTTATGGCTTCGCGCGAGGGCGGTGTGGAAATTGAGGAAGTCGCCGCGCGAAATCCGCAAGCGATTTTACGAGAGCCGCTGGTTGCGGGATTTCCTCTGCTTCCGTTTCAAGCGAACAAGCTCGTATTTGGTTTGGGCTTTCCTGCAAATGCGGTCCGGGCCGCGTCGGCCGCAATGATCGCACTTTCGAAGGCATATGACGCAATCGATGCATCGCTAGCCGAAATCAATCCATTCATCCTCACCAGCGACGGGGCGGTGTTCGCTCTGGACGCGAAGATCAACATCGATGACAACGCGATGTATCGGCACAAGGACGTGCTCGAGTTGCGTGACCGCAATGAGGAAGACCCGCTCGAAGTCGAAGCATCGCGCTTCGGGTTGAACTACATCAAGCTCGACGGAAATATCGCTTGCATGGTAAACGGCGCAGGTCTCGCGATGTCAACAATGGACATCATTAAATACGCGGGCGGTCAGCCGGCTAACTTTCTGGACGTCGGTGGGGGCGCGAACGCTGAGCAGATCAAGAATGCGTTCCGCATATTGCTTTCCGATCCCAGCGTAAGGGCAGTGCTCATTAATATCTTCGGCGGCATTCTACGCTGCGACACGCTGGCTACCGGGGTTGTGGCGGCCGCGCGCGAACTGGCGATCAAGATTCCCGTGGTGGTCAGGATGGAGGGCACGAACGTCGAACTCGGGCAAAAGATCCTGACGGAATCCGGTTTAAACTTCACCGTTGCCGATGGAATGAAGGATGCGGCTGAGAAAGTAGTGGGGCTGGCGCAATGAGCGTACTGATCGACGAAAACACAAGGGTTTTGTTTCAGGGCTTTACCGGACGGGAAGGTACGTTCCATGCCGAGCAGGCTATTAACTACGGCACAAACGTGGTTGGCGGAACTACGCCTGGCAAAGGCGGACAAAAACATCTGGACAGGCCGGTGTTCAACACAGTTGAAGAGTGTGTGAGAGCGACCGGCGCCAATGCTTCGGTGATCTTTGTCCCGCCTCCATTCGCGGCCGATGCAATCATGGAGGCGGCAGAATCAGGGTTACCGCTTGTTGTGTGTATCACGGAGGGCATTCCGGTTGCCGACATGGTGCGCGTCTGGGCTTACCTGAAGACCAAACCTCAAACACGATTAGTGGGACCTAACTGCCCGGGAGTTATTACTCCCGGGAAATGCAAGATCGGTATCATGCCGGGACATATCCACAAGCCTGGGCACGTCGGCATTGTTTCGCGTTCGGGAACTTTGACTTATGAAGCGGTGGGGCAATTGAGCCGGTTAGGAATAGGTCAATCGACGTGTATCGGAATTGGCGGTGATCCAATCATTGGTACGAGTTTTACGGATGCGATCCGACTTTTTAACGCCGACCCGGATACCCACGCGATCATCATGATAGGCGAGATCGGGGGAGCTGCAGAGGAGAGTGCGGCGGCTTATGTGAAGGCGAACGTGAGGAAGCCAGTGGTGGGCTTCATCGCGGGGCAGACGGCGCCTCCGGGACGGCGCATGGGGCACGCCGGCGCCATCATCTCAGGCGGTTCCGGCAAAGCAGAAGACAAGCTGAGCGCAATGGCAGAGGCGGGAATCATTGTATGTCCGTCGCCGGCGTTGATGGGCGAGAAGATGCAGGAAGCGCTGCAGTCTCAGCTTGCGAGTCGATAAAGAATACAGGAACGAGTCTCAACAAAAAATGGCTTCAGAGCGCACGCTTGCGATCATAAAACCCGATGCCATCAAGAACGGGCACACGGGTGACATCATTTCGATCATTGAACGACACGGGTTCAGGATTCTCGGAATGAAGTTACAGCGGTTATCTAAGCAGGAAGCCGAGGGATTCTACGCGGTTCATCGGGAACGGCCCTTCTTTTCCGGACTGGTGACGTTCATGACTGAGGGACCGGTGGTCGTCCTAGCGCTCGAGCGAGAAAACGCGGTTACTAAGTGGCGTGAGGTCATGGGCGCGACAAATCCGGCGAATGCAGCCGAAGGTACCATTCGCAAGCAGTTTGCCGAGAATATCGAGCGC
>JAFARV010000407.1 GCA_019245255.1 Acidobacteriaceae bacterium
TGCCTTGCCAATGGCTGCCAGGAGTTCTGGACAGTGGACCGGGATTCGCAAACGATTGTCGTCGCACATAAACAGGGACACTCAATCGCCTACGACAGATCTTCCGAACTGCCCCTGCGCGTGTTATGTGAAGCGACCCTGCCCGTCAACCGTATTTTTGACTAAGGAACCGTCCCATGCCCGCGCGATAAGGGGAACACTGCATTCAGCTTCGACGAGCTAAAGAGCGTCATGAGCTCCTCCCTGCGCTCGCTCGCCGCCGCAAAGGTCGGCTAAACACGATACTGCGGCTTATATCTCCCGCTATTCCCCCTGCCGAGACCCTCGGTCTGTGAAAATGTGTGTGATGCCGCACGTTGCCGAGCGTCAATACTGTTTAAGGAATGATAGCCGTACCTCGAACGCTTTGGCGGAAACCTGTGATGTATAAGTGTGTTGCCCTGTTGACAGGCGCTTTCCTGTTTGCGGGAGCGTGTGCCGGCCAGGACTCGCTATCCAAAGGCCAGGAATCAGTCTCGGCAGGTGGGCACTGGATTCGCGTTCACAAGAAAGACGCCCAATCCGAGAGCGTCTCTTTTATTCTCGCCGCTGAGACAGAGGAGTTTGACCGGCATCCCTCCATTGTGTTGACATGTACCAGCGGCAAACGGCCGGAAATGCTGTATAAGGCTGACGTGCGGCTTTCGGCTCAGGCGCGTGACACCATGAATCATTACGAGCCGGCCATCTGGGCCCTGGTGAAGGTGGACGATGCCAAGCCGTACAAGGCTCTGTGGGACGTGATGTGGCCTCCCGATAGCGGCTCGGCAATCCTCGACCACAAAACCGTGCGCAGTCTTCTCACCGGCTCAAAAATGCGAGTCCGCTTCAGCGATTCAGGCGATGAAAGCCACTTGGATGATTTTACTCTTGAGGGCTTGAACGTAAACGATCTGCGCGAGACGTGCGGCGCGCGCTGGTTTGGGAAGGCGGAGTTGAGCGCTTCCGCGAAGCGTGATAGTAAAGGTTCAGAATAGTCGTTGAGCACGCATGGCCGGTTCTGTCCCGAGCATTAGTGTCGTCGTCCCCTGTTACAACGAACAAGAGGGTATCCTCGAGTGCCACCGCAGACTCTGTTCGGTTATTTCGTTTCTCGGATCCTGGTACGAGATCGTCTATGTTGATGACGGTTCGAAAGACAACACCGCGCCGTTACTGGAGCGGCTGTACGACTCCGACCCGAACATTACGGTAATCGAGCTGTCGCGTAATTTCGGGCACCAGACGGCGGTCACGGCTGGTCTCGAGGTTGCCAAAGGCCAAATCGTAATCATTATTGATTCTGATTTGCAGGATCCGCCGGAGTTGATCCCGGAGATGATTCGGATCTGGCAGCAGGGTTATGAGGTCGTTTACGGCGTGCGTGACTCGCGTGAAGGCGAGAGTGGCTTTAAGATTTGGACTGCCAAGGCGTTCTACCGGGTGATCAACCGGCTTTCGGATGTCGAGATTCCTATCGATACCGGCGATTTCAGGCTTCTCGATCGCAAGGCTGTGGATGCCATGAACCGTCTGCCCGAGCGCCAGAGGCTGCTCAGAGGCATGTGCAGCTGGATCGGATTTCGTCAATACGGGCTGAAGTACGCGCGCGCCGCTCGCTTTGCGGGAACGACAAAATACCCCATTCGCAAGATGTTGAAGCTTGCCTTGGACGGGGTCGCCTCGTTCTCTACCGTGCCGCTGAGACTCGTTTCCATAGCGGGACTAATCTCGGCCATCTTTTCGGTCTTGGGCATCGTATACGCGCTAGTCCTGCGTATATTTACACACATCTGGGTTCCAGGCTGGACGCTGCTGTTCATCGGCATGCTGATGATCGGAGGACTGCAGATGATCAGCCTAGGTATCGTGGGCGAGTACGTTGGACGCATCTACACCGAAGCCAAACAGCGCCCCCTCTATTTCACGCGCTCTGTCTTACACCGGCGTGGGGCAGCGGAAGCGCCCAAATATGAGGACGAATCCATTTCTGTCCGGCTCAACTGAATCGCGAGTTCCCGGGATTTCGTTGTGAGCCGCGTGTGCATCGTGGGAGCCGGCTTCACGGGTCTCTCGGCGGCCTATGAGCTTGCTTCGGCGGGTTATCCGGTGACGATCTTCGAAAAGGATCCTGCTGTGGGCGGCTTGGCGGGGTCGTTCCGCGTGGGGAACCAGATGCTCGAGAAATTCTATCACCACTGGTTCAACAGCGACAGGTACATCATGGACCTCGTGCGCAAACTGGACGTTGAAGACAAGATTCTGTTTCGAGAATCGCGCACAGGCATGTACTACTCTCATCGGTTTTTCAAGCTGAGTTCACCGATGGACGTGTTGCGGTTCAAGCCTTTGAGTTTTCCGAATCGGATTCGTCTCGGACTGGGAGCACTGGCTGCGCGGCGGATTGAGAACTGGACGAACCTCGAATCAATTACTGCAAGGGAGTGGCTGCTTCAACTCTTCGGCAAGCAAGTGTACGAAGTCGTTTGGGAGCCATTGCTGATAGGCAAATTCGGCAAAGTTTCAACAGAAGTATCCGCGGTATGGTTCTGGAACAAGCTGAAGCTTCGCGGCGGAAGCCGGGCGAAGGGCGGAGCTGAGCAGTTGGTTTATTTCAAAGGAGGGTTTGCGGCACTCGCTGAACGAATGGCCGAGGAGATTGTCCGGCTGGGAGGAGAGATCAGAACGAATTGCGAAGTAACACGGCTTGACGTTTTCGACCAACGCGCCGTGCGTGTGCATTCACACTCGGAAACGGTTGAGGCCGATGCCGTGATCCTCACCACGCCGCTGCCTATCGCCGCGGAATTACTGAAGCCCCACACCGAGCCTGACTACATAGCTGGTCTGGGCAGGATACGCTATCTCTCCAACATTTGCCTGGTACTCGAGCTTGACCGGAGCCTGTCGGATCTGTACTGGGTGAATGTAAACGATCCATCCTTCCCGTTTGTCGGCGTCATCGAGCACACCAATTTCGAGCCCGCTTCTTCCTATGGAGGGCGGCACATCGTTTATCTGTCGAAGTACCTGCCGCGTGAAGCGGAGTTGTACAACATGCCGCATGAGGATCTGCTGGATTTCAGCATCAACGCCCTGCGACGGATGTTTCCTGATTTTTCGAAGGAGTCGGTGAAGGCGTACCATGTCTGGCGCGCCGACTATTCGCAGCCAATTATCGAGAAGCAGTACAGCGCGCTCATTCCGGATGTCCGGACGCCGATTGAGAATTTGTATCTCGCGACGATGGCGCAGGTTTATCCGGAAGACCGGGGGACAAACTACGCGGTTCGCGGCGGGTTGCAAGTTGCGTCGATGGTTAAGGCCCGGCTGGCTGAAGTTGCTTCAGCAATATGAGGGCACTGGCGGCCACGGTTGGTGCGCACTCTTCAACGCGCCGCCGGCAGAGTTCAGTTCTTGCAGTTTTAATCTGCACGGCACTCGCTTTTCTGACGCCCAATGTAGCCCTGACCGGACATGAAGCCCCCGACGACAGTTCTGTTTTTGCCTACATTGGCTGGCTGATGCATCGCGGCTATGTTCCGTATCGCGATGTTTGGGATCACAAGGGCCCGCTGCTCTATGAGCTGAACTATCTTGGCTGGCTGATTTCGCCTGATTCAACAATAGGCATTGGTCTGCTGCAGGCCGCGATCTATCTCGTGTGCTTCTATCTGTTGTGGCGGATTCTCGACGGGCTTGGGGTTCCGCAGGTCCCCATCTACATTTCCCTGTTTTTCGCGATGACGTGTCTCGCGCAAGTCGGGCAGGGCAGCAACATGGCCGAGACCTGGGCCATTGCGGCGATCGCAATCTCTCATTGGGTTGCGTATCGAGCCTTGTCCGGCGGTGTGCGAGCGCATCACGCAGTCTTACTCGGATTGAGCTTTGCTGCGTGCTTCTGGATCCGGCCGAATCTGTGCGTCGTACCGGGATTCGCAATTCTCTTCGCAAGAGAGGCATCCCGCCGGCAAAGAGGCCCGATTAACGGATTGTTTTTTCTCGTCAGCACAGGAATTGCGGCCGCGGTGACGAGTGCCTTCGTGTTGGCCCCGGTCTGGCTATCCTCTGCATCGAATCAGTTCCGGGCCCAATATTTTGCATATAACAGCGCATACACCCGGGCCATTTCTTGGCAAGGACATTGGTTTGGATTTCTCGATCTCCTGGCTGTGCCGAAGAGCATGGCTTTGTTTTATGGCGGCGCGCTGGGGTGGTTGGCGCTGCTGTTTCGCGTCCGCCACATGGCGCTGCCCGATTCGTACCGGGCCTTTTTGCTGCTGACATTGCCGTTTGAGATCCTCGCGGCA
>JAFARV010000413.1 GCA_019245255.1 Acidobacteriaceae bacterium
CGCTTCAGCCGGGCTCACAAAAACCTCTTCGCAGTAGATCGCATTTCCTGTCAAATTGGAGGGAGGCGGATATCCCCGGATCGGTGTTGTCGTCATTGCGCTGCAGTCACTGCCTGCAATCTTCCTGGCCCGGGCTAATGCGCTTCAGTGCAGCATGCGCACCTTGCGCTTGCCTCCGGCTTGCGCCACGCCCGCCACACTCGCCACGCTGGGGCATCCAATCATATTGGCATTCAGTTGACATTGCTCCGTCCAGGTCTCAAACGTCAAGGAACCGTTGGCCGGGGCCATGGCCTGCAGGAAGAGATTCCACGCGATGTAAGCGAAGGTGGGACCGTACTGGTTGTCGGGCTCACCCGAAGGTGGTTGGGCGCCGATGTTGCCTGGCGGCTGCTGAGAGGGCGCGGCAGATTTCTCGGGCTCCTGTGGCTGGGTCGCTGCCTCCGCACGCTGTATTGAGTGAATGCCGAAACACGTAGCAACAGCAACGATCGAGAGCAGCGCAGCGCTGAAGCGCGGCGCCCGCCGCGCTTCAGGGGGCTGCACAGCTTCCTTGTTCCGAGCGGCTAATACGGATTTCTCACAAGACTTGGCATCTAATTGGTGGCGCAGACTATCGGAGTTTGTGATCTGTGAATCGACTCCCCAGGCAGACGACACAAAACGATCGTCTGCCCCACCCTTGTGAGAAATCCGCTTCACCATGCCGAGCCGCGCGGGATTCCTTTAAATCTGGCCCGGAGAAGAGTCACCGCAAGTCCGGCCAGGCCGGTCAGCAGCAGTGCAATGCTTGAGGGCTCGGGAGCAATAGTGGTAAGGCTGAAGTTGACCGTGCCCAGCGCGGCACTAGCGTTGCCATTGGCTCCGCCCAGCAACGTGAAGGCGCCGAGAAAGTTCCCGAGCGGCGACTTGGGAGGGACTGTCAGCACAAACAGGTCGCCGGTAAAGCTCGTCCCGGGCGCCAGAGACAGCGGAAAGTTGCTGAAGAAATCGCTGTCGTTCAGAGTGATAGGGGCAGTGATATTAAAGCTGTCTCCGTTGAGAAACATCGCCGCGCTGTTGCTGGCCGGGGCTGATACGGTCGCGTCGTACGTCAGGCTGCCTCCCATGTAAGAAACAACCCCATTTGGATTCATCAGGGTGAAAGTTACGGTGTCGGCGTGCGCCGCTGCCGAACATAAACCTATCGCCAGCAGCGCCGCTACAGCTAGTTTCATTTTGAGGTTCATCATTTTCTCCGTAGTGTTGTTCAGTGGTTATGGTCGCTAGCTGTGAGTTAGGGCAGGCTTGCGCGGAACGAGCCGCCAAAGGTTCCGCCAGCGTACGTGCCGGACAACTTCTCGGCAACAGTTGCTCCATCTGCTCCCGCCGAAGATGGGAAAGTCAGAGTGACCGATGCGGAGCCGCCGCTCGGAATGTCGCCAAGCGATGCGGGTGTGGTTGCGCCGTTCGCCGCGCCAAGGGTCGCTTGCGTCAGTTGAACGTTTGGCGCCGTCACGTTGCCGCTGTTCCTGACAGTAACGACAAGCTGATATCCGCTGCCTACCTTGCTCAATGCCCCGGTCGTCGTAATGGTCACTGTACCGACGAGGATCGGCACTGACGCAGTCGCGATGGTGTAGTTTGAGTTCTTTGTGCCGATATTGTCCGGCGTGAAGATCACCGATAGCGTCTGCGGCCCAGAGCCCAGCACCGTTCCTGCGGGCGGCACGTAGGTAAACGTGCCAGAGACCGGCGCTGTTGTCAAGAAGCCGGTACTGCCGCTGCCTTGTAGCCCTGAAACCAGCGTGGTCGATGCCGTGGCATTCAACTGGGCAGAGCTCAGCGGCACGCCATAAATTATGGTGCTTGGCGCGGGCCACGTGATGGTCGGCGTCAATGGACACCCCGGGGGCGTGCACGAGTACGGGTTCTGCCAGTTTAGCGTGGTCCACGGCTCCCACGAACCACCCTGGCCGGTACTGCTGTCGGTTACATTAAACGTCACATTCAGCGGGTCTGTCTGAGCGGTTGCAGGCGTACCGTCGGTCGTCGTGAAACCAGCTAGGCCGGGGTTGCCGGCGCCGGGACTTTGTATTCCCTTCGCAAAGAAGTAGCTGCCCGTGGTTTGACCCGGCTTTCCGTTGCTGCAGCCAGTGTTCGTCACCGAGCCCGGAGTTGATGGATACAGCGAGTTGTCGCCCGCAGGAATTGTAAAGGACTGGTTTGCAAGCGGAATCGTGAGCGTATAGGAAGTGCTATCGGAACAGGAGACGTCAGTCTCCGCAAGCCCGTACGGATATGTGACTGTCGCGGCCCCGTGATTGCCGGGCATCGACACAGCGTAGCTCGTTGTAATCGTATCGCCAGAATTGACGGTTAGACTCTGGTTTGATGGCAAAATTATGTCGCCGCCGGTATTCCAAACATCGTTAGCCCGAAATACCGGAGTGCCAGTTCCCCACCACGCAGTGTACCTATCGGGATCGACGGTGGGTTGACTGCCGCTTTGGAGAGCGTCGGCTTCCTGCCAGGAGACCGCAAGATTTGTGGCGACACTCTGGCCAAACATGAATCTGTTGATAAACGGTTGTATGGCCGCTTGCTGGTAGGCTGGCACCACACAGTGGAAGTGATTTGTATCGATGTAGTAGCCAAACCGGTCTCCTATGCCATAAGTGCTGTAGATTTTTTCCGTTGCCATGGAATCGAAAGTGGCGGATCGATCTCCCAACCAGTAATAAAGGCTATCCCCCGTTTGCACCAAAGCCCTCGGCGCTACCATGGCCATCAATTCATGATGATCCGTCGGCATTTTGTAAACATTGGCGCCGGCAAATTGCTTCATCTGCGACCCGAACCACTCATAACTTGTGTCATCGATATCCTCTACGCTGCCTTGAGTCTCGATCTCATGCGACACACGCCAGGACGGGGCGCCACCACCTCCATTTTCCTGGGCAATGGTAAGCGCAATTCGCTCGTCAAGAGCGCCAGACCAGAGCGCCATCTTTCCGGCATAGGAGCATCCGGTCACCGCCGAGTGTGCCGTATCGAGCGGGAGCGGATTGCTGGTCTGTTGTGAAGCGATTTTTATACCGTCAATTAAGCGGCTCACTCCCCAGGTCCATGCGGCATATTGCCCGTGGTTACTGCCGTTCGGATAACCATTCGAGCTGTTGCACGTTCCGGCGCAGTATTCGGGATAAAGTTGGTAGAACGGATCGGTGGTGTGATTCCCCGCAGGTTGGCCGGCGTTGCCTCCTCCTGTATATCTTGTTATGCTGTTGAGGCTGTATACCACCGTCGCGGCGCCCGTGAACATGGATGCCGGCATACTTCCGGTAGGTGTTCCCATACCGACGATGTACGGGAAAGGACCCCCTGTCGCGGCTGGAAGGACAATCGCCGCGGTAAACGTCAACATATAGGGATTCCCACTTCTCGTCACATTTATCGTTAGTGTGCCCGCAGTGGCACTGGTCGGCGCGTACGACGCGGTGACCGTGCAGTCATGGCAGTCAGGCTTTGTGCCGATCTCGTTTTGCTCAATCGCATACATCCATTCGTTGCGGTGTTGTTCGAAGGCGGCCCAACTTGTATCGCGAGCTCCGTTGAAGAACACAAACGGGTCTGGCAATGGTCGAATGAGGGGGGAATGGGCGAAATCGGGAAGGACCGGAGGCGGGTAGTTTGCACCCGTATTCTCGACAGTATAGACCAGTGGAGGTTGTTGCCCCTGAGCCGCCACAGTGGCACCACAGAGAAACAACACGCTTGCGAGCGCAAATG
>JAFARV010000570.1 GCA_019245255.1 Acidobacteriaceae bacterium
GTGACATTGATGAGCGCGTCTTCGTGGAGTTCGCGGACCTCGCCCGGGTTGGCCTGCAGGAAGGACATGTAGTCCTTCAGTGTGTCGATGCGGTTCAGCAGCATCCGTCGTGCAATGCGGTGGCGTATGGTGGTGGGCTTGTAGAGCCGGAAGTCTACACCGGAAACGCCTCGCATCAAGCCGATGATGCGGCTGAACTGTTGATCCTCTCCGGGGGCCAGTGCACCTGCTTCGAGCAGCCTGAGGGCGGTGTCGCGAGACTGGTGGCCCAACTCGGCGAGCTGGGCGGCAATGGCGACCGGCGAAGAGACGATATCGACATGATCGGCCGAGATGCTGTGCTGCGGCATTTCCGGGTACTGCGCAGTTTCGGGCGCCTGGACCATGGTGATGCCGCCTTCGCCCTTGATAGCGCGGAGCCCGAGGGCACCGTCGGAATCCATACCGGAGAGCACGACCCCGATAGCGCGATTTTTCTGATCGCTCGCGAGAGAGTAGAAAAAGAGGTCGATGGTTCGCTGACGGTCGTGGGACTCAAGAGAATCGAGTTGAAACACGCCGCGTTCCAGCGTCAATACGGCTTTAGGAGGGATGACAAACACACAGTTCGGCTCGACGGCCATTCCGTTTTCGATCTCGTGTACAGCCATTTTGGTGTGGCGCGCGAGAATCTCCCGGAGATGGCTTTTCTGATCGGCAGAGAGATGAGCAACCGCTACATACGCCATGCCGGTATTGTCCGGGAGGCGCTGGAACAGTTCGACGAACGCTTCAATACCGCCGGCCGAGGCTCCGAGACCGACTACGTTAAAGGGAAGCCGCCGGCTTTGCTCCTCTTCCTCGGGTGTGTCGCTTACGATTGCCGCTGTGCCGGGCGAGCCGGTTTGGGCAAAGGACGCAGCGCCGGATTGGCCCGGTTCTAAGAGCTCAGCCTGGCCAAATTCGGAGTCATCTTCGGCTGCCCTGCCGTTTACTGGTTCTTCGGCCATAACTATTCCCAGAAGATCTTGCCGTCGACGTCGAAAGACGGATGCTTCTATTCAACGCCGGGTATGTCACGTCTTCAAGTCTTTTCTTTATTGTGGCTGAATGCTGGCGGCGCCAGTTGCGGCCGCAAAGGGCTCAAATTTTCAAACTACCCACAGTCCGTGGTAATCCCTAGTTCCCTTTCGGCGGCTACAAGCGTAGATTGTTGAGCGTGAGCCGTACGCCAGCTTACGCTTTTGCTGATCCTATCTCGGCGATCCAGGTCTCAACCGGAGACGATGGAGGCGAGCGACTCGGATTGCTGACCCAGATCAGACCCGATTCAGGTATCGAAGTCTGCGGGCCGGGATTCAATGCGAAGACTGTGAAGGTGAGGTTTCACGGCTCGCTTTATTTCGTCTTTCGTGAGGACCTCGAGCGGAGGCTTGGGAGCTTATCTCGAGAGAAAAAACAAGAGGTTGGCAGTCCGGGCGAACAACATTGGCCAGCCGGGTCCTCTACGCGTACGATGCTTCCAGATAGAGAATCGAAGACCGAACCTGGGATCGGAGGGCCCGGTACGCTAGAAGGTGAGCGCTCTGACTCCGCAAGCGACCGCGTCCGCCTTGCTGCCCGGGGCGCCGCCGCACGGTGATGGCTCCGGGCTTAGCGGCCGGATTTGAGATCTTCCCGGAACACGATGTAGAACTGGTCGCCGAGCCGCACCTTTACGGTCTTGTCGTTGAAACCGTCCCCGCAGATTTCGAGAGAAGCATCAGGAGTGATCTGCGTGAGCAGCCCCATGTGCGACGTGCCGTCTTTTTCCATAACAAGGTGCATGGCACAACAGCGGCGGGATGAATATGTATCCGACGCTGGATTTCGCATTTCCCTCACTCTAAGATGATGTATAGTTATCGTCTACTAGGCAGTTCCCGAGCCTTGAAGGCAATGTGCGAATTATCGCGGCGCGGAGTTTGGTGATCATGGCACATTCGCGGCACAGGTTTTCAACCCCCGAAGTTCTGAAGCAACAGTCCCGAACCGGTATGGACTCACTGTTGCGAGCAGCCTGCATTCCAGCGTCGAGGAGGTCTAAACGATGAAATCGCGAGTCGTTGTCGCTGACGATCACACGGTTGTATCGGAGGGCGTACGCGGCATTCTGGAACGCATGGGCTGCCAGGTAGTGGCATCGGTTCTGGACGGGCGGGCCCTGATTTCCGCGGTATCCGAACTGAAGCCGGACTTGGTCGTGTTAGACGTTTCGATGCCAATTCTGAACGGGATCGAGGCGGCACGGCGAATTCGAACTCAGAATCGCCGCGTGAAGCTGATCGTGCTCAGCATGCACACGGATCCCGTCTACGTGCGAGAGGCGTTCCGAGTCGGAGCCAATGCCTATGTGGTCAAGAGCGCCGCGGTCTCCGAGCTGGGCAAAGCGGTGGAAGAGGTAATGCAAGGCCGGAACTACATGACCTCGCGCGTGAACGGGTCGCAACTGAACGCGTTCCTTTCCGGACCGCCGTCCAAGAGCTTCGGTAATGAATTAACGGAGCGTCAGCGTGAGGTGTTGCAGTTGGTTGCAGAGGGAAAAACCGGCAAGGAGATCGCCGAGGTTCTGCGGATTTCGCTCAAAACCGTCGAGTTTCACAAGGCGCGTCTTATGGATGTCCTGGGGCTGCACACGACGGCGGAGCTGACGCGCTACGCGGTTGAGCACAAGATCGTAGGCGTGTGAGTTTTAGCACTTAGCCGTTAGCTTTTAGCTCTGAGCTCGTTGTCCGGCCTAATTTTCGGCTTTACCATCCCTGAGCACAACGGCCGCGGTATTGGCCTCCGCGTTTGCCGCCGCGGCTGTTTGCGACGGTGAATTTCCCGCATAGACCAGCACCATGTGCGTTGGGTCGACGGGATTCTGCGCCGCATAAACAAGCGCGTCGCGCTCTGAGGCATAGGATTTTCCGGCTGCTTTGAACACATCACCTGCATAGTCAAGACCGATTTTTTCTGTCCACAGCGCAAGCGCCGAATTTGTTTCGGGGCGCCCGACGAAGACTACGTCCTGGTGGGCCAGCAGACTGTCCGAGCTCTCGAAATCCTTGTAAATCGGAATCTCGCGCTGGCTTCGTTCGCGATAGGCAGCCTGGAGCTGCTGAGCTACGTACCGATTTGTGCCCGCTTCGCGCACCGTTCCATAAACGATCACGGACGACGCGAGGCTGTTCCGGATGTCGCGAGGCAGATAGACCGGACCCGCACCCGGATCCGGAACGAAATACTTCACACCCGCCATATCAAGAAAAGACTGCGCACTGACGGCCTTGGTTGTATTGGCATCGAAGTAGCGGCTCATCAACGCCAGAAATGGACCATCGCCCATTTTGCGTCGCAGAGAGTCGAGGAAAAGCGTTCCAGCGGCTTCTTCACTCTCGAAGCGATTGGAAGGCGTTCCGGGCAAGAGTTTCAGCCTGCGATAGCGAGATTTTTCGGCCTCAATAGCCTTGTCCACGTCGTGAGATTGCAGCAATTGGTAGTACGCCGCGGATCCGGCTACGAACCAGGTATCGGCACCGCTCGCGGGGAGAAGCCAACCCTTCCACAGTTCATCGGTCCGATCGCGCCACGAAACGGGCTCAGGTTTTGCAGTCTCTTTCTTTTTGTCCTTAACGTTTGCAGCGTCGAGACGGGCGCGCTCGTTCGCGGCGATCGAAGCGGCCATGGCGCTGGATGGCTCGGCACTAAATAAATAGTAGCCGCCAGGAAAGAGGCCTTTGTTGGAATCGCGAGGGGGCGTGATGCTCTCATCGGGGCGCCCGAATTCGGCCCAGACCATCAGGTGGTTCGCCATATCCGCCGTAGCAATCTTCGAGTCCATGGTGGCGGAAGAAACGAGAGGTCCGCTATCGAAAGCCTTGAACCCGAACTGCTCATCGATCTGACCCTTGTAGGTCTTGTAGAGATCCATCCAGGCAAGATCGCGGACTCCCGGCACGTATGGAATGTATTCGGGTGCGCCGTGCGGGTCGGGCAAGTACTCTAAATTTATGGCGAGATCTTTGGCATTGTTGTCACCCCAGTAGAAGCCGGGCGTGCCGCCGAACCACTCGTCTTTTGAGCTGCGCCAAAGCTTGATGTGATTTGTGCCCAGTTCATACATGGCGATCTCATTGTTCTTGGCGTCGCCGATGATCCACTCGTTCGTATAGAGGCCGTTGTTGCGCGTACCGAGCTGCTGGACAACTTCGTCGATATTGCCTCCGTACTGGATAGCCATACGAGCACGGAACGCAACCGGCGTGCCCTGAGCATTGAACGGGGTTTGGCGGATAGTCGTCTCGGTCAAGACGATTCCGGCATCGTTCTGGTACCAGTCGGTTCCACTTTCGATGCCACCCGGGTAGCTCTGGATCAGCATGCGATGGCCGCTCTCGGGCTTGATGTCGAGCATGATATTCGTCTGCTCGGCGAGAGTCTGCGGCCACCAGGTAACATGACCGATTACCATTTTCCCGTCACGTGTGGCACTGCCGGTAGCTGCGAACGCGCTGCAGTGATCCATCGCCGAATCGCCTTTCCCCGCAGTGGAATCGCGTTTACTGGCGTAGGGCGGCAGATCGAAGTGTGTGCCTTCAATCCCCGTTGGTGTCATGGGCATCGCTGACGCAAGTTCCCCCATTTCAACCGTGGTGTTGGCGAGCACGATGTCGATGAGGTCGAGCTTGCGGCCCAGAAACTTCGCTCCGGCAGCATTGGCGCCATCCGTGATGCCCTGCATCTCCTCGAGAATTTCGCGATCGAATCCTCTGAGGAAAAGCGCGTTTGCTGCGGTACGATAGCTGTCCCAGGAGTGCTGATCCGCGTTTCCGGAGAGCTCGATTGCGCAGCGTGTCAGATATTCGGGAATCTCGGCGGCCATCAGATATCCGTGCTGATACCCGCGATCATACGGCTTACCCTCAATGTGCAGATAGATCCAGCCGGCCGCAGGATAGCGATATGCCGGACCGAAGGTGCGCACCATCTCTCGGGTGGGCGATGTTCCTTCGGGCGAGACTTCCTCAACGTTGACGTCTTCAAACCAGGCTTTGCCCTCAAGCGTTCCGCCGTTACCGGCTGTAAGAAGGATGCGATCGTCCGTGCGAGAGGCGACGAAGCGAAGTGAAAGACGTGTCCACTCGTGAGTGCCGCCGACCGATGCGGAGTGTACGTCGAAGGGCATCGATTCCATCGTGAGCGCCGCCCCCGATGCAATCGGGGAGCGCCCGCTGTCCTTAACGGCGACGTTTTCCGTACGCACCCAGCCACTCAGCTCGTAGGTCTTACCAAGCGTCAGGTGAATGGCTTCGGAGCGCGCTGCAGCGTTGGGAGTGGTGACGGTCGCTTCCAGGCGCACCGATTGCTTGTCTCTGTGGTGGACCGAGCGATCGACAACAGCGGAACCATGCACTGCCGTCCATGTGTCCTGCTGCGAAAGACTCGCCGCTCCATAAACGGGTAACACAGCACACAAGCAAAGAATCGGTCGAATCACATGCCCTCCTGACGAGTAACTGTAGCGTACCAGCTATTTCGCTGTCCGAAGCTATCTGGACTCTGCCGCGGGTTCTACAACCACCGCGGTTCCATACGCGAGAACCTCCGTGACGCCATCCATCACGTCATTGGCGTCGTAGCGCATTCCGATAACCGCATTGGCTCCCATCTGCCCGGCGTGCTGAAGCATCAGTTCAAAAGCTTCTTCTCGCGCCTTCTCACAAAGATTCGTGAAGGCTGTGATGTTGCCGCCAACGAATGTTTGCAGCGAGCCTCCTATGGTGCCGAGTATGGAACGCGACCGGACCGTAAGGCCGCGCACGATACCGATGGTCCGCTTCACGCGAAAGCCGTGGAGGTCGAAGGCGGTCGTAACCATGGAGGGGTTGATCATCCGTAATACTGTAGCGCGTTGGGGCAAGCAAGAGCAGCGTTCGAACAATACAGGATTGCAGCTGGCGCAAACACCCATACCCATATGGCATAATTGAATGTATGAAGAAGACCATCAACGTCGACGAGGCGCTGTTCCAAGAGGCCAAAGCGGCGTGCGGCGCCGCTACGGATACCGAAACGGTTCGTCTCGGACTCGAGGCGCTGGTCCGCCGGGCGGCCTATGAGCGGCTTCGGGCTCTTGCTGGAACTGAGCCGCAGGCGCAGGATGTTCCCCGGCGGCGTGAAAAGCCGATGCGTAGACAGCCTCGCACCTGATGGTCCTGGTCGATACCTCCGTATGGATTCGTTTCCTTGCCAACCGGGCGCCTTACGTGCAGGAATTGGGCGCACTGCTGATGGCTGACGAGGTGGCCGGACACGAACTGGTTTATGGGGAACTCCTCATTGGCGACCGTGGCGGGCGACGAAAGATGTTAGCTGCTTACGAACGTATTCGGCACGCGAGCGCGGTTCCTCACCGCGATGTCGTGGAGTTCGTTCGTGTCAGGAAACTACATGGCCGCGGCGCGGGTTGGATTGACGTTCACCTGATCGCCGCGGCCATTGTGGCACGATTCGATTTCTGGACAGCCGACGCCCGCGTCGAGGCCATCGCTATGGAACTCGGTGTTGCTTATCGGGGATCCGGCGGCGGGTTCAGCCGGTAGTTGCCTGCTCGTAGTTCCAGGCAATGCGAAACATGGTTTCTTCGTCGAAGTGCTTCGTGAAGATCTGCAGTCCTATGGGCAAACCATCGGGTGAAGCGCCACACGGAACGCTCATGCAGGGGACGCCGGCGAGATCGCCCGTCAAAGTGTAGACGTCCGACAGATACATAGCGAGCGGATCATCAACTTTCTCGCCGATTTTAAACGCGGGAAACGGAGATACGGGCGTGATGAGGGCATCGACGTCCTGGAAGGCGTTGGTGAAATCGCGGGCGATGAGATTGCGGACTCGCTGCGCCTTTAGATAGTAAGCATCGTAATAGCCGGCGCTCAACACGTAAGTGCCGAGCATAATGCGGCGCTTTACTTCCGTTCCAAAACCGGCGCCCCGGCTGTTCCGATACATGTCGATCAACGTGTCCCCGTCGACGCGAGCCGAGTAACGAACACCGTCGTAGCGGGCCAGATTGGAACTGGCTTCGGCTGTCGCAATGATGTAGTAACAAGACAGCGCGTATTTGGTGTGAGGAAGGCTGACCTCGCGCACATCGCAGCCAAGCTTCTCAAGTTGCTCGACAGCGGAGTGGACTACATCGCCCGTTTCGGCGCCAAGCCCCTCGAAATACTCCTTGGGAAGACCCAACTTCAGCCCGGAAATCGGGCGTTTCATCGCCGCGTGGTAGTCATTAACCGGTGCGAAGGCCGAAGTGGAGTCCTGATCATCGCGGCCTGCGATGACGCCGAGAACCGTTGCGGCATCTGCAACCGTACGCGCGAAGGGACCGACGTGATCGAGCGAGCTCGCGTAGGCGACCAGGCCGTAACGCGACACACGGCCGTACGTTGGCGTGACACCTACGACGCCGCAGAAGCTGGCTGGCTGGCGGATGGAGCCACCCGTGTCTGAGCCGAGAGCAACGACGGCGGTACCTTGTGCAACCACAGCAGCCGATCCGCCACTGGACCCGCCGGGGACACGGTCGAGGGCCTTAGGATTGCGAACGGGGCCATACGCGGAGTTTTCATTCGATGAACCCATGGCGAACTCGTCGCAGTTGGTTTTTCCGATAATGAGTGCGCCTTCGCTTTCGAGCCGGATAACGGTGGTGGCATCGTACGGCGGAATGTAGTTTTCGAGAATGCGCGAGCCGCAGGTGGTCCGAATGCCTTCGGTGACAATCACGTCCTTAATGGCGACGGGAACACCTGCGAGGACGCCCACGTACTCATTTTTGGCGATGCTCTCGTCAACGCGGCGCGCTTGTGACAAAGCGCGTTCGGGCGAGAACGTCAGATAGGCATTGGTCGACGGGTTTTCTTTTTCAGCGAACCCAATGGCCGCGTGCGCGACCTCTACGGCCGAGAACTCCTTCTTAGTAAGGCCGTCACGGATCGCGGGTATGGTCAGCGAGGCGATGTTGTTCAAACTCATCGCTCGATCACCCTAGGGACCTTGTAATAGCCGGCGCCGCCGGCAGGTGCATTTGCCAGCGCGTCATAGTTGCTGAGCGAAGTATGGGGCACATCCTCCCGCATAGACGCGGTTTCGTCACCCTCGAACAGGACCTGCGCCATGGGCTGCACATCGGAGGTGTCCAATTCGTTCAATTGTTCAATGTGAGTCAGGATCTGCCCCAGGTCAGTCGACAGGCGATGTACTTCATTTTCTGAAAGCCGCAGGTTAGCCAGATCGGCAACATAACGGACCTCTTTTTCAGTCAGGGTCAAGCGGTAGCTCTCTTGCGCGAAAGTCGATATACCTTCTTTAGCACAGGGTCCTGAATACGTTCGGCTTCATCCTCCGGGCGCACCGGAATGAGGGGAGCATCCGGTCTTCGCGACTCAGCTCGCTGCGGCTGCCGTTTTGGAATGGCGACGCGAAACTCGATCCCCTGAACAGCGTCGCTACCTGTGAGTTTCCGGATTCGCGCAAGGATTTGCGAGCTGAGAGCGAAGAGTTGCTTTTGCCAGGTGGCGTCCTCTACTTCAACAACAACGTTGGTGCGAACCAGCGACACTCTGGCAGTGTGTTTCGCGATGGTTTTACCAACTGCCACCGGCCATAAGCTGCGAATCACGTCCTCTTCGGCCACAACGCGCCGGGCGTATTTGTTATTTGTGATGAGCTTCGCCGCACGTTCCATGGTGCTCGTCCAGTTCAGAAAACAACCCGCCGTGGGGGAGAAGCTGATCGGTGCTGCCGTTCTAGAGCGGTGTTGAGAAGTGTAGCATGAGCGTTGCGGTTCCCGAGCACAGGCTAACCAGGACCGAAATCGATCCGGGTAACGCTGGCGGCTGGAAACGTGAATTGCAGATGAGAGCTTTCCAGTTTGCGGTCGAAATGAGAAGGTACAACGTGTTCGGGATACACTTCGTCGTTCACCTGGTAGATATCGGATGATGCGAGTTGCTGGATGCGGACCGAATTTCTCCCCGTGAAGCCGTCCAGTGCAATTTCCG
>JAFARV010000589.1 GCA_019245255.1 Acidobacteriaceae bacterium
AATTTGCGATGCTCGCCACGACCTTAGTCCTCAGTCGTGATCAGCGTATCAGAGCACGGGAAGAAAGATGGTAAATATGGCTCCTGCTGCCCCCTCGCGATTCGAGGCCTGAACACGGCCAGAGTACTTTTTGACAATCGACGCCACAATGTGAAGCCCCAGACCCGAACGCCCGTTCCCCTTCTTTGTCGAGACATTCGGCCGGAAGATCCGGGGGAGCAGTTCAGGTGAAATGCCCGGCCCATTATCGCTGACTGCAATCGTCGTCGCTTCAGGCGTGCGCTGGGCTGCGATGTCGATCCGTCCAGGTTTGTGCATGATTTGCGCAGCATTCAGGAAAAGGTTCGCGAACACTCTTTCCCAATCCTTGGCTGAACCGGGAAGGTGAAGATCCGCGGGAATCTGCCTTACGAAGCGCATACGCGGCCGCCTGGCTGCAATACAGTAATCAGTCACCGACTGGATCGCATCCTCGACGATCACAGCCATATTCGGTGTGCTGTCCGGCAAAGCGCCCAGCAGACGCTTCCCTCTCACTACGCTGCGGTTCAACGTGGCCGCAAGATCCTTCCAGTGCTTGTCGGAGCTCAGCAGTTCAGCGGCTTCGGTGATCGTTTCGAAGACATTGTTCAGATCGTGAATCAGAGTCTCGTGAGTGAGATCGCCATCGACCAGCTCGTCCATAGCTGCTCAGATTACACCACGATCTTTCGTAGCGTCGTGTAGAACTCCGGAAATGAAACGGACGCCGCCTCGGCTTGCTGGATCGTGCACGGACCATCTGCCATCAAGGCTGCGACCGAGAACGCCATCGCAACCCGATGATCTCCGAAAGAATCGATTTCACTCGCGCGGAACGATTGCCGCCCGGGAATTTGAATGCTGTTTTGGGTAGTGTTCACAACCACACCCATACGACGCAGATTACTCGCGATTGCTTCTATCCGATCCGTTTCCTTCACCCGCAGCTCGGCGGCATCTTTGACCAGCAGGCCTTCTTCGCTCACAGCTCCAAGAATCGCCAGAATCGGAATTTCATCGATAACAGCCGCGGTAGTTGGCCCTTCAATTACACCTCCCTTCAATTTCGAAGAGTGAACCTGCAAAGTGCCGATTAATTCGCCATTAGTCTGGTGAAAATCCAGTAACTTGATATTCCCGCCCATTCCGCGAAGCACGTCTAACAGAGCCGTTCGAGTGGGATTGAGACCCACATTCGCCAGGATCAGATCTGCATCTCGGGAGATCAGCGCGGCAATGAGAAAAAAAGCCGCCGAAGAAAGGTCGCCCGGCACAGCGAGTTCCCTGCCCTGCAACGTGGCGCCGCCGCGTATCCGGACATGCCGCGGCTGCAGATCGACATCCGCCCCAAGTTCCCGCAATGCAATCTCCGTGTGATCGCGCGTGGTCACCGGCTCGCTGACGGCCGTTTCGCCTTCCGCATATAAGCCCGCGAGCAGAACGCAGCTCTTCACCTGCGCGCTGGCGACCGGCAGCTCATACTCGATGCCGCGCAAACGCGAACCTCGGATTGTTAACGGCGGGAATTGGCCCTCGTTCGCCGTAATCTGAGCACCCATCTGCGTCAGCGGAGCGATAATTCTGCGCATCGGCCGTTTTGCCACCGAACAATCGCCGGCAATCGTCGTAGTAAATGGCTGCGCGGCAAGTATGCCCGAAAGCATTCGAATCGTCGAGCCTGAATTCCCCACATCGAGCGGCCCTGCCGGAGCACGCAATCCGTGAATTCCCTTGCCCATCACCACCAGCACTTCACGCCCATCCATCTCGCTCACCTGATGCTCAACCCCTAACGCGCGCATACACGATAGGGTCGAATGGCAGTCCTCGCCGGTTGAGTAGTTGTGTATCTTGGAATCGCCCTCCGCGATCGAGGTGAGCATCGCATACCGGTGCGAAATAGACTTATCGCCCGGAACAGATACGACTCCGTGCAGGGCGCCAGCCGGCGCAATCGTTTCGATCATGAATCCGTCATTTTAGCGTCCAGAGCAGGCGGCGGTTTTACTCCAGCGTGAAGGTACGCTGCGTCACCGAACTCTTGCCGGAAATGAGATCGCGAACCGTGAGAATAATCGTGTATTGCCCGCGCAAACTCGCCGCCTTTGTGGTGATATTGAGCGTTCCTGGAACGTATTGTGCAGGATAGAAGCTCGAGGAACTGAGTTTCGCCGCATCCGGATCATCGAGAAACGGTTTGTTGTCCGGACCCAGCACCAGCACGCCGTATGCCACGCGGTACGTATTGCCCTGCCCAACCGTAAAACCGACCATATCGAAGTCCGTAAAGACAGTGTCGCCCGGCTGGTACGCAGCGATATCCAGCACTTCGCGCGCATTCTCATCACGCAGAAATCGAAAGTTCTCGGCCGTGATGCTTTGGGCGGGTTTGATGTGCAGCCCTCCAATGCGAAACGGGACATCTTTCGCGACTTCTGCTTTCCCTAACAGGTCTTTCGCGGCTATGTGCATGTGAAAGTCTCCCGCCACGACAAACGACGGCAGAAGAAACGACATGCGTCTGATAGGTGTCCAGTTTTTATCTTCCGCACTCAATTGTTCGCGGATTTCGCCCGAAACAGGTTCTGCCAGTGCTACGCCGTTTGCATCCTCGGGCACGACTGAGTAAGTCAGCGAAATCGCGCGGGTTTGTTTCTCCTCGTCAATCTGCACAACAAAACCGCTGATGTGAAAGGACGTCCATACGAAATCGCCGGGCAAAAACTGGTAATCTGTGGAAACGAACGGCGAATCCTCCGATTGCTGCACTCCGGCGTCGATAATTGCAAGCGCAGTTTCATTCGCCCGCACCTGAATCGGTATAAAGACAGACAGGGCGCACGCCAGAGTAAAGTGGCGAAGTGGGAATGCTTTCATAAAAGATGGCGCCCAACCGAAGATGGACCTAACTAGCACTGTAGCTCCCGCCCTGATCAGTCGTTACATCGATTTCAGCCGGGCACATTGGAGTTCCCTGCGGGCGAGCACTCCTCTCCTTCTCAATGAGCACGATCTGGAATCCTTACGCGGTATCAATGAACAGGTTTCGTTGCGGGAAGTGGAGGAAATTTTCGTCCCGCTCTCACGGTTCCTCAACCTGCACGTGGCCGCCGTACAGCACTTGTATGCCGCCAGGCGCGAGTTCGTGGGCGCACCGGCCGCTACAAAGGTTCCTTACATCATCGGTATCGCGGGGAGCGTGGCGGTGGGCAAAAGCACCTTCGCCAGAGTACTACGCGCATCGCTGGCGCGATGGCCCGATCACG
>JAFARV010000595.1 GCA_019245255.1 Acidobacteriaceae bacterium
TCGAGACGAAATATCTGATATTCGCTGCCATTTACTTGGATAGTGGAGGCAGCGCCAAAGCTATTCTTACTTGCCATTTTATTTTCAGTGTAGTCCGTTGTTCACTTTGAGATCTGCCATGAATTGAGCTACATGTATGGGGGCTGCTCAATGCCGAGAACAGAAAGTGTTGCGAGCAAGCGCTCACGGACATAGTTCGTCAGCCAAAGCAGAGCGTTGCGGCGATCGGGATTCTGCTCTGCAATCACCGATGTCTCATGGTAGAAATTGTTGAAGGATTGGGCGAGCTGGAATGCGTATTTTGCAACATGAGCAGGCTCGCCGGCGCTGATTGCCCGTTCGATGGCGCTGTCGGACTTTGACGCGAGAAGCAGGAGCTGCCACAAATCTTCGGACTCAAAACAACGCCTCAGAAGTTCGGGCGTAAGAACGGCTTCGAAGTCCGGAATAATGCCGCCGCGCTCGGTGTATTTTCGAAAGATATTCGCCGCTCTCACCGCCGCGTACTGCACATAGGGCCCAGTGTCGCCTTCGAAGCTGAGCGCTTCATGAAAATCGAACGCAATGACCGAATTGCGTGTGAATTTCAGCATGAAGTATCGCAGCGCGCCGACTGCGATCTGTTCCGCCACACGTCTTCGATCTTCAGATGACGCCTCCGGATGGCGATCTTCGACCTCCGCAAGCGCGGTGTCGATCAATTTGTCGATGAGGTCATCGGCCTTAACACCGAGTCCTTTGCGTCCCGAGACCTCAACGTAAGGCCGGCGTCTGTCTTCTTCTGAAAGCTCAATGCCCATCTCGAGACAGGTCCGTGGTGATAGCGCAACCATCTCATAAGAGAAATGGATGGATGCTTCGGCCTGTTCGTCGAAACCGAGCGCGCGCAGGCCCGCTACGACGACATCCTGAAGGTACGATTGACGGGAATCGATGACATTAAAGACCTTGGCGCCGCCACCGAAATGCGGGCTCGACTGGGTGGCGGGACGATCCGTCGTTACCCAGACTTCACGGCCATCGGGGTATGAGCTCCACTTTCGGTAGTAGAAGTCTTGGCCAAGCAAGCCGAACTTCCACAATTGATATGCAATGTCTTTGCCGACGTAGGTGACGGTACCGTTCGAACGAACAATGACTTTGCTGTCTTCTTCCGCTTCGTCTTCGGTTGCGGCCGAACTTGTCTGATCGCGGAATGCGGACGCGGGCATGACCCAGCAGCCTTTGTTCTTGCCCTGCTCTTCCAAATAGATCGCGCGGCGCCGCTTGAGAAGCTCGAAGGCTGTGGCCCAGAAGTGAAGGTGCAGGATCTCGCTTTCGCGAGGCAGCACGTCGTATTCGATACCGAGCCGGTACATGGTTTGGAGATGAGCGCGGACGATTGCATCCGCAACGATGTGCGCAAGCTCAGCGATCTCGCCCTGTCCGGCTTCGATCGCGTGCAGCGTTTCCGCACGCCAGTTCAGCGTGTCGGGATTGGCCTTGTAGTGGGCGGATATTTTCGCGTACAGGTCCCAGCAGACATAATCAAAGCGGATCGCAGAATCAGCGATGAGTCTTTGTACCTCATCAATCGCCTTCCCTTCAAGGTAGTGAAAGCCAACAACCACATCCGCTACCTGCACTCCCGTGTTGTCGATGTAGTTCTGGACTTCGACGTTCCGCCCGCGCTTGCGGAGCATGCGGACGAAGGTGTCGCCAAGAACGGCGTTGCGCAGATGGCCAATGTGAGCGGCCTTGTTCGGATTGATGTTGGTGTGTTCGACGATGGTCTTTAAGCCGGAAACAGGTTGGCCCGAGCCCGCGCCATTGCGAAGCAACGATGCAGCATAGGTTGCACGCTCGAGCCGAACGTTGATGTAGCCATTACCGGCTATCTCAAAGGATGCGATGCCGTCGATCGCTTTCAACCCGGCGGCGAGTTCCTGCGCGACTTGCTTCGGCGCGCGCTTCAGCTCGCGAGCCAACTGGAACGCAACCGGGATCGCGAGCTCTCCGAAGGAGCTCTGTTTCGGCTGCTCTAACGTGACCTTCAGTTGGATGTTGTATTGCGCGCGCAACTGGGATTCGACAGCAGCAGCGAGCTTCTCTTCGATGTCCTGGAACACTAGATTTCAGTATGCAGCTTTTAGCTTTTAGCTTTAGCGCGTTAGGATCACGGCAGTGCGGGGCGGCAGGATCAAAGTGATGTTTCCGCCGCTCGCAGTGTATTTCTTGCCTGCCAACGCATCCTGAACGGCTGTTCCGTCGGCGAAGTATGCAGCTACTGGAATGGCCGGCGAGTTTGCGGCCGTTCCGTTGTTCAGGACGGTTACGACCACGTCGTTTCCGAGCACACGGGCAAAGGCGTATGTATTTGGAGCGGTGACGGCCTGCTGCGTGTCGCCGGTCAAGAGGGTGACAAACGAACCGCCCGTCAGCGCGGGATGCTGCCTGCGAAGGTGAGCCAGAGTTGTATAGAATGCAGTGATTTTATTGTCGGGCGGTCCATAAACAGATGGATCACCGGGCTGATCGGTCCATGGAAACGGCGCGCGCACATAGGGGTCGCCAATCGGTCCGTTAGCGCCGTTTGAGCGCGAAGGCGCATTAATGGCCACCTCGTCTCCATACAGAATCATCGGAGCGCCGGTATAAGTGAACTGGAACGCGGCAGCTAATTGGAGGCGTTCCTTTGCCTGCTGGAGGCCGTTGTCACCCAGAATCGTAAGCACGAAGAGAGCGCGATTGGTATCGTGCGAATCGAGAAGGTTCAGCATCGCCGCAGTTGCCTGATCGGGATAATCGTCGCGCACGGCGCGGTTCGCATGATCGAACTGGCTGGGCGACAAAGGAACGATTTTGTCAGCGCCGTTGTCATTCTCGTCGGACCAATCGTACGGGCCACGGGCAAAGCCAAGCACATTGCGGCGAAAGCGATAGTTCATCACGGAATCGAACTGATCGCCGGCAAGCCACGCGCTGGCATCCGGCCAAATCTCGCCGATCAGCGGACCATTCGCGCTGTACTGCTTGGCGAATTTCCTGGTTGCAGTCCACCAGGAATGCTGGAAATTGGGGTCATCAGCTGCGTCGAAGCGCCAGCCAGCGGCGCCGGCCTCATACCAGTGATGCAGGACACTGTTCAGCCCGCTGTAGAACAATTGCTGAACAGCCGCTTGATTGTGATTAAACGCCGGCAAGGTGTCGACACCAGCCCACGCGGCGTAGTCTCCTGTGGTGCATGGCACGTGTTGGTTGTTGAACTCAAACCAGCTTCGGTATGGAGAACTCAGCGACTGACAAGCACCCGGGCTCGAGAACCGGTTGTAGCGGTTGAAATACATGCTGTCGGACGAGGCATGGTTGAAAACCGCATCGAGGATCAGGTGCATGTTGGCGGCGTGCACAGCCGAGACGAGCGCTGCGAAAGCAGGGTCACCGCCGAGAGCCGGGTCAACGTGCAGAAAGTCGTCCGTATCATAGCGGTGGTTGGAACTGGCCTGGAAAATCGGCGTGAGATAGATGGTGTCGAAGCCGACATCGCGCAAATAGGTGAGTTTTTGCTGTATGCCGGTCAGGTCGCCGCCGTAAAAGACATTGCCGAAGTCGTTTGCACAGGCTCCGTTCGGGTCTCGCGGGTCACAGAGAAGCGAGTTCCACGGGTGCACGGCTATCGTTTCTGACTGCGGTTCCCCATAGAGTGAAGGACAACCGGAACTGCTGTTTGGCACGCAATAGTCATTGCCCGGGTTGCCGTTACGAAAACGATCTGGAAAGATCTGGTAGACGTTCGCGCTGTGCAGCCATGATGGCGTTTTAAATTGCGGATCGTAGACCGTGATCTGGAAGGAGTCAAACGGCTCGGTGGCGGAAGCGACTCCGGTGCCGCCTTTGTTTAAGTTGTCGTAGTTATCGACATAGTCGTCGCTATAGAACGCAATCGACTCGCCGTGCTTCACGATGAACTTGTAGTAGAAAATCGTGGGCTTCGACGGCATGGTTACTGCAGTCTTCCATGCGTCGTACATCACGCCTCCGGAGGTGATGTTCTGGTCGAAGACCATGGCGGTGTCGACAGGGCCGGTAGTCTGCCCGGAGCCAGTGTCCAACAAGTACGCACGCACAGTAACGCTGTCGGCGCCGAAATGCGCGGTGCGGAAGCGCAGGGTAACGGCGGTATTCTCCGGGACGGCTCCTTCGGCACTGCGATAGAACGAGTCGAATGTGTCATGCAAGAACGCAGCCGTCGCGCCGGGATCGAAGCCACCGGCCTGCCCAAAGCGCGATAAAGCGATGGGCGCAAGAGCAGCGGGGAGTAACAGAGCCGCGAGAATGCGCCGAGAGTTGGTCATGTTGTACGTCATCTTAGCTGTTATTGAAGGTGTCAGATATTAGCGGTCAGCCGTCAGCGGTCAGCCGGACGGGGGTCGCTGACGCTCCCTGGTTGTCAGCCGTCAGCGATCAGCGGTCAGCGATCAGCCGGACTGGGGTCGCTGACGCTCCCGGACTCGGTGTCGAGAGTCTGGAATTTCCAATCGCTTCGCTCATGGCTCCGTTAGCTGACCGGTCGCGTCGCTTGCGGCTCCGATTCGGTTGTTGGTTGTGACGAGTTGCGTTGTTGTTGTTCGAAGGCGCGGCGGACGTTGGGTGCCGGGCTCCAAGGTACGTGAAGTGCCATGCCTAATTTGGTTTGGCTGGCGATCAGATTCTGTACGATAGCGTTTTCACGCGCGAAGACCAGTCGTTCCTGCAGTTCTTCCTGTTTGGCACGGGCGAGCATCATCTCGATTTCGCGCAGCGTGCGGCTGAATGAGTTCTCGAGCGAGGTTTTGTAGCGCAGCATCAGCAGCAGCCTGCGTTCGAGTTTTTCGAGCACTTCCTCGGATTGATTGGTGAGTTCGGCTTCGGCGAAGCGTTGCTGCGCGTTGCACACGGCTTGCATGCCGCGGCGCACGAGCCAGTCATTTTCTGCGAGTTTTTCGACCATCAGCACGATGGCCGAGTCGACGTACTCGTGATTCTGATAACGATCGAGCCAGGATTTGCGGAGAGTTTCGAACTCCTCACGCGATTCGCCGGGAAGGAGACGGAAGTGTTCAGTGCGGAGGCCATGCTCGGTCGAGTTCTGGCTGGAGCGGAGTTTGCCATCGGGAGTTTTGGGCATGGGTGTGTTGAATCGACTTCATGGCGAGTGTGGCGGACGGGCGTGCGGAAGAGGCGGATGGGGGCGAGTGAAGTTGTTGACAGGAAGGGTGGATACAAGATTTTCGATTTTTGTGATCGGGCCGGCGGAGGAGCTCGTGAAACGGATTACCGAACGAACTCAGCGGTGAGAATGGACTAGTAATAATACGTATGGGTCTTGCTCGGCAGGCGTAACACGGATCGGATAAAGGTGCTACGCTGATGAAGAATTATCCGGTATGGGACAACTGACGCGCACAGGTATCGCGATAGATGACGATCTTCTGGCCCGCTTTGACCGTTTCATCGCCAGACAAGGCTACGCCAACCGGTCTGAAGCATTCCGTGATCTGATTCGCGATCGGTTGGTAGGCGCGGCTGTCGAAGCACCCGAAGCACACGTTGTGGGAACCATAACGCTTATTTACGACCACCACTCGCGGCTGCTTCCCGAAAAGTTGATGGATCTGCAGCACGATCATCACGACGTGATCATCGCTACCACGCATGCCCATATCGATCACGACACCTGTCTCGAGGTCCTTGTCGTAAAGGGGCGGGCGAAGCAAGTCCAAAAGCTTGCGGATCTGCTAATCGGCACTAAAGGCGTTCGACATGGGCGCCTGGTGATGACTTCTCCCTCTGTCGTTCTTACTCAGACGGCGTAAAGAAAATTGAAAATCGAACATCCAAAGACTGCCGCCACCGCGTAACACGAATATATGTCTCGTAATAACAGAGCTTCTCTGAGAGTCCTCTGTTTGTTGTTTTGCCTGTGGGCGAAAACTGCCTGGGCCGTGGCGGGAGGCAGCGTTTCCGGAATCATCAAAGATCCTACCGGCGCTTCCGTACCGAACGCGCAGTTAAGCTTGACGAATGTTGACCAGGAGACGGTATTCAAGTCCATTTCGGATGCCCGGGGATTTTATTCCTTTCCGGCTGTGCCGGTCGATCATTATGATTTGCGAGTCGAAGCTCGCGGTTTCAAGACCCAAATAAGACAGAGTTTGAGCATCGACACAGACGCGGCGCTTCGAGCCGACATTGTACTGGAAGTGGGAGAGAGGCAAGAGATTGTAACCGTTACCGCGGAAGAAGGCACAATTGAGACGCAGCCGGATACCGTAGCAACCCACCTAGGCGAGGTAGTGTCGAGCGGGCAGATCGAGGAAGTGCCCTTGAACGGCCGCAGCTATACGGATCTGTTGGCTATTCAGCCGGGGGTCAGCCCAGTTACGACACTCACGCCCACGTCGGTCATCATGGCGGGCGTTACGGGAACGATCAATCCATCCGGAGATTTGAATCCCGGGGATGTTTCGATTGACGGACAACGGGAATCAGCAAACGGATTTATGGTGGACGCCGTGGATGTGCAGGAGCACATGAACGGAGGCACTTCCGTGATTCCGAACCTGGATTCAATTCAAGAATTTCGAGTCCTAACCAACAACTTCGATCCCGAATACGGAAATTATAATGGCGGCCTCGTCAATGTCGTCACCAAGTCCGGCACTAATTCGTTCCACGGAGACGCTTTCGAGTTTCTGCGTAACACCGATCTCGATGCAAGAAGCTTCTTTGACAGCACGCGCGGCGCGTTTCGGCAGAATCAATTCGGGGGGACACTGGGCGGACCGATCAAGCACGAGAAAGTGTTCTTCTTCGTGGATTACCAGGGGACACGGACAGTGGAAGGCATCACTTCGCCTGAAACGCAGGTGCCCTCGCTTGCAGACCGGTCCGGCAGCGTGAGTGATCTCGCCAGCACGTTAACGGGCACGGTCAGCGGTCCTTACACTGCCAGCCTGCTTACGCAGAAATTGGGATACTCAGTTTCCGAAGGCGAGCCTTACTACACGGCGGGATGCACCAGTTCAGCGGTTTGCGTGCTCCCGCATGGCGTCATTCCGATGAGCGCCTGGTCCGCTCCCGCTTTGAACCTGCTCAAGTACATCCCTGCCCCGAATGTGGGGACCGATCTGTTCGTCACGTCGGGTTATCCGGAAACAGTCCGGGATGACAAAGGATCGGGGAGAATCGACGCTAATACACGGCTAGGCCAGCTATCCGGTTACTATTTCGTCGATAACTATCGGTTGGATAATCCGTATCCGGGCGGCCAGGGCGGCGCGAGCATTCCCGGTTTCGATGCCTTGACTATCGGCCAAGCGCAGATGTTCACGATCGGGGATACAAAAACATTCGGTGCAACAACTGTGAACGAATTTCACGCGGGCTTCATTCGGAATGCCAATAATATCGGGCAGCCGCATGGGGGACTCGGGGTTTCTCTTGCGTCGCAAGGCTTCGTCACCGGCGTGGGTACGCCCGGCATTGTCGCCCAGGCACCGCAATTCGAAGGTGTCGAGAACATTGTCTTTCCGTCGTTTGTAATGGGTGTTCCCATTACGAATGTCAATCAATGGAACAATACGCTCTACGTCAGCAATACGGTCTCGAAGGTTCTCGGCTCGCACACGCTGAAAATCGGCGGTCAATTCCATGCCGATCAAGTCAACGAATACCCTAATGCAACGTTTAATGGCACGTTCAATATCGATGGGACGGAAACAGGGTCCGCGTTCGCCGACTTCGTGCTGGGCGTCCCCAGTAACTTCACTCAGACGTCGGGTCAGAGTTTCTATTTACGCAACCGCTACGGCGGCGCATTTATACAGGACAGTTGGCGCGCCCGAACGAATCTAACGCTCAACTTAGGCTTGCGCTGGGATCTCGTCATGCCGTGGTGGGAAAAATACAATCAGATCCAAACTGTGGTTCCCGGTGAGCAATCGGTTCTCTACCCGAATGCGATGAATGGCTTGGTTGTTCCCGGTGACCCCGGAATCCCGGCGACGTTGTCGCCCTCGAAATATCACAATTTTGCTCCGAGGGTCGGGATCGCCTACGCGCCGAATTTTCAGAACGGCTTTTTGCGAATGCTGTTCGGCGATTCGGGGCAAAGCAGCATTCGCGCCAGTTATGGCATGTTCTACACCGCATTCCCGGGACTAACGGCAGGGATTATGTACGGAGTTCCCCCGTACGGCTATAACTATTTGAGTCCTCAACCACCATTGTTTGCCACGCCATTTATCAACTCTGCGGATGGTTCTCAAAACGTTGATCCGTTCCCATTGAACTTTCCTCCACACAACGTTTCAGCACAGAATCCATATACAGGGTTCAATTTCGCCGCCGTTACGCCTATCAGTGCCGATCCCTACTTTTACTACAGGAACTCGGTTCCATATACAGAGAACTACATGTTTTCCGTCCAGCGGCAGATCTCGAAAGCGTCGCTTCTGACACTCAGCTATGCGGGAAATCAAGGGCATCACCTGCTCGTGTTAGTGCCAGCTAATCTCGGGAATCCCGCCCTGTGCCTCAGCCTGAGCCAGCCGAGCGAAGTGACGCCCGGAAGTTCGACTTGCGGTCCCTTCGGAGAAGATGCGATGTACACATCTGCTTCGGGGCATGTCTACCAAGGAACGCGCGTTGGATTGGGACCTAACTTTGGATCCACGACTGCGCAGAAAACAATTGGCAATTCCACTTACAACGCTCTCGAAGCGAATCTTCGTTTCACGGCGGGTAGCCGCGGGACGTTGCTGGTCGGGTACACATATTCCAAATCCATCGACGATGCTTCCAATTTGGGAGAGCAGACGAATCCATTCAATATGCGTTTGACGCGTGCCCTTTCTTCTTTTGACATGACGCATAACTTTGTGGCGACTTATACGTACGCATTGCCGTTCGATCGATTCTTCAGTAGAAATCGCCTGACCGAAGGATGGAGTCTATCCGGTACGACGCGATTCAGCACAGGCTTTCCCGTTACCTTGTTCGACGATTCGGACCGCTCGCTGCTTGGGACGTTGGGTAATGGCGTGAACAATGAATTGCTCGATACACCCGAGTATGCAGGAGGGCCGCTCGACATCAATACGAACCCGCGCAACGGCAAACCTGAATTCAATTTGAACGCCTTCGCGCCCGAAGGGCTGGGACAATTGGGCGACGCCGGCCGGCGATTTTTCCACGGGCCTGGCATAGAAAACTTCGATGTGCAGCTCAGCAAGACGATTCGTGTGACGGAATCAAAATTGTTCCAGATTCGGATTGAAGCGTTCAACATCTTCAATCATGCGCAGTTTTATGGGCCTTCGTCGGTCGATGGGGAAATAAACGATTCAACGTTCGGAACGGTTGTGAGCGCGGCAGCGCCGCGGCTGCTTCAGGTGGCGGCGAAATTCCACTT
>JAFARV010000630.1 GCA_019245255.1 Acidobacteriaceae bacterium
GGCGCGGTTGTTCGCGGCGAAACGCCTCACTTTGATTATGTGGCCAGTGCCGCCGCAGAAGGACTCCGTGAGATCACTCTTTACACCGGCGTGCCCATCGCTTTCGGTGTGCTCACGACGGAGGATCTGCAACAGGCGATGGACCGGGCCGGCGGTAAGCTAGGCAACAAAGGCGCCGAGGCCGCCGAAGCAGCGATCGAAATGGCGAACCTGCTGAATGAGCTGAGTCAAAGCCCTCAATACTCTCGCGGCTTCGGGCCGCAGGGTCTCTGACATGTCGGCCCGGCATCGATCCAGAAAACGCGCCTTGCAGGTGCTTTTCGAGTGGGATATGCGTGGCGACTCCATCGATGGCGCCATCAGCCACTACTACGAAACGCTGTACTCCGAAGAAGATGAGCGCAAGCCGAAGCCGGACACGTTCATGGAAGAACTTGCGCGAGGCACCGTGACGCGCGCCGCCGAAATCGACCGCACCATCGCCGAGAAAGCCGAACACTGGCGGATTGAACGTATGGCCATCGTCGACCGCAACATTCTTCGTTTGGCAATCTTCGAACTGAAACAGCAGGCCGTTCCAGCGCCGGTCATCATCGATGAGGCTCTGGAACTCGCACGCCAGTTCTCAAACAAGGAATCGCTTGCCTTCATCAACGGGATTCTGGATGCGGTCCACCGCCAAAGTGCTGCACCCGGCCAATGATTTCCTGATTCCTAAACTCCGCTTCCGCTAAGTAATGATGGTCGTCGGAACCGATGAACCTGGTTTCGGCGCCGGTCTCCCTGAGTTCGGATAACTGCTTCAAATTCAACCAATCGCCATAGACAAGAAAACGCCGATGCTGCGGGACGAACTCCGCGAATGTGCTCACCGGGTTGAACTCCACATGACACCATTCCCGGATCTTCCGGTACAAACGATAATTCGTCTCATCTGTGGACCACGCAAGATAGTACATCCGCGGAATCAACTTCGGTGCATAGTACACCAGGTACAGAAAATCCATCGGCTGCGTAATGACGACCGAATCGGCTTCGCCCAGGTGCGACAACAACAGCCCGTAATCCGCAAGCGGCTGGCCGGGCGTGGTGTTCAGCGGCGTTTTCGTGGAGGGCTCTTCGAGAGCCTGACCCATCCCGGCATGGCGGTGTGCCAGCAAGCTTCCGAAGTTCCTTCCCAAAACAGCCGCCATGACGCAAACAAGGGCCAGTCCCATCCACACTCGTCTCCCGGAGCCAAACCCAAAGCCCAGTAGCAAAGCAAGCCCTACTGCCGCAGAGAGGAAGTACCGCGGGATGAAAGGCCCGCCGGCTGCGCTCGCGAAAACGACTCCCGCGATGGGCAAAACAGCGAATCCAATCGAGAGAGCCAAGTGTTCCCGGCTGATGCGGTCTGGATCTGGTTTGACAAAAGGCAGGAGCATCAGTGCGGCCGCTACGACGCTGATCGCCGGCGACAACAGCATCAGATAAAAGAAATGGATTTGCCAGAATTCAGGCCGGAACTGGTACGCAAAACCGGTACTTGCCAGGTTGACCCGGTACGCGCTCGAAAGTGGAACGAAGCAAAGAACTGCGACTACTGCCGGAATCAAAAGCGCGGCCCACATCCCCCAGTCGACATGTCTCACGCGAAGGACGCGCCATAGTTCAATGACAGCGAACGGCAAAAGAATCAGAATCGCGTAGCAGTGCGTCAACAACGCCGCGCCAAGCGTAAGCGCAAAGCCGGCTTGCCACCATCGGTTGCGCCGCGAAACCTGCAACTCGTCCCAGCACACCAGCGAAAGCCCGAAGAATCCAAGGACAATTCCATGTGAACGCGCTTCGCACGCATAGTATGCGGCAAGTGTGCACAGCGGGAATAACAGCGCTATCACGCCTCCCACCAGCCCCACTCTGCGGCCGACTATGCGAAACAGGCAAATACAACACAGCCACACTCCGATCATCGCGGGCAGGCGCATCGCAATCAATCCTTCACCCAGGAGCGCGCGAGCAGTCCTCTCGATCAGGTAGAAAAGCGGTGGATTGTAATCAGCACCATGAATTGCTGCTTGCCACGTTTCGTGAAACGATGGCAGACGACAGATGTACAACGTGCACAGCTCATCGAACCAGAAGAATTTCTCCGATGCGATCAGGCAGGCCTGCGTAAAATACAGCGCCGTGAACGCAATGAGAAAGCAGAAAACCGCGCCGAATCTGCCCCGAGTGGCCCGTACTTTATCAGCCGGCACTGAGGCAACCTGCTCCGGCACCATTCGAGTATACCCGCGCCCGGCCCCCGGCCTTTCTGAAACGATATCTATTGCGCTTCAAATCCAAACAGATGCGAATGTTTAGCAAGTCACTTGATACCGTTCGCCACGCGGAGACCACGTCTTTCCTTAACGCTGACCGCTCGACGTGGCGGCTATTGCCTTACGGTCTGCTTTGCGCATTCGCCGGGCTTACGCTGTACCTTCTCGCGAGCGCTATTGCCACGGTGCTGATCATAGCTGGCCGGGAAGAGCTGATACGTAGCTGCGCGCCCTATTTGCTGTTCCCTGGCGGCGCGGCGTTGTTAGTCGGTGCGATGCTCATCGGAACTGACTTATTCCTGCTGCTTCCGTTTAAGCGTCAATACCGCCCAGAGGCTTGCGACGACTTACCTGACCCGAGTATCACGGCCGTCCTTACGGCCCTCAACGATGAGCTGAGCATTGGAGACGCGGTCCGCGATTTCCTAAGCAGCCCGTTCGTTCGCCGCGTCATCGTAGTGGATAACGGCAGCAGCGATCGCACCGCGGAATGCGCTCGCGAGGCGGGCGCTAAAGTCGCGTTTGAGCCCCACCGTGGCTACGGCCGATGTGTTTACCGCGCCCTGCTGGAGGGCCTCTCGCAACCGGACACTGATCTTACGATGCTCTGCGAAGGCGACAGGACCTTCCGCGCATCCGATATCCCGAAATTCATGGCCTACCTGCCGCATGCGGAGATCGTAAACGGCACGCGGATTATAGAGCAACTGCGATCCCGGGACACGCAATTGACAATGTTTATGTATTACGGGAACTTCGTTGTCGGAAAGCTGCTCGAAGCAAAATACCTGGGACAAGGAACGTTCACGGATGTAGGAACCACTTACAAACTGTGTAGAAACTCTGCACTCCGCCGGCTTCTACCGCACTTAAATTCGAGTATCGACCTCGAGTTCAACGCGCATTTCCTCGATACCGCTCTCCGGCATCGCGTTGCCCTGGTCGAGTGTCCGGTTACCTTTCATAAGCGGGTCGGAGTCAGCAAAGGCGGAAACGCGAGCAACCTGCGTGCGCTTCTCGTCGGCCTGCGAATGATCAAGGGCATGCTCTTTTCGTGGGGCCCAGGCTGATCCTACTTATCGTCGTCGTCCTTATCATGATCATGATCATGATCGTGCTTCGACGAGTGTTCAACGTTTGGCAAGCCCATCAATCCGTGTAACTTGCCCAAGTCGCCCAACTTCAGTGGCCCCTTGACGAAAACGACACTGACCTCTTTCTTTTCCGCGCTGATCACGGCAATGCCGCCCGCCTTTTCGCCTTCAGTAGACATATAGACTTCGCAATGTTCGTTCTTGTCCCTGCTGTCTACAATCTTCGACCAGCCCTTCAGGTTCGCAATCTGGTTGCGGATGGCGTCCAAATCCGAATCCTTATACTGCCCCGGCTCGGCGAATTCGTAGTTCCTCACGACGATGCTCTGAAGTCCCGGAACCATCTTCTCTGCTTCTGCGAGGCCGTCCCTTTTCCTCTCGTCCGGCGGGATCATTTGCATGAAACCCTTCAGTTGTTTGTCATCGAGTGTGACCCGGTTCACTTCCTTCGCCTTCGCTTCCAGCTTGTCGAGGCTGGACAGGTCGAGTGTCTGACACCACCCGACGCCGGCAAAGACTATTCCCAGCCATACCACCCTACTCATACCGTTTCTCCTGCTTTCCCTCAACCCGCACGCCCGGTGCGGAATTCTGTAACTTCGCATTTACGTGATCCAGCTTTTCGGCCGCAAAGGCAAGCGCGAACACTACCTGGCGCTCCGTTTCTTTCGCGTGCCGAACGCGACTGCGCCCGATTTGCTGGGTGGTAAGAAACGTAATCAGCACCAGAATCGCTGCGACCGCCGCATACCACCAGTGCCGTTGGAAGCCGCTGGGACGATCTGAAACCCGCGCCATCACGCGGCTCTCGAATCCGTACGGCGGCTCCACTCGATTCAGAGCGCGCTTCAGCTCTTCTTCGATCCGTTCGTTCATGCCGGGGCCACCTTCTGTCTTCTTTCAAAACTCTCGCGCAAACTGTCCAACGCGCGGCGCAGTCTGCTCTTCACAGTGTTCAGCGGAATTCTCAGCATCGCCGCAATCTCGCTCAAATCCATGTCTTCCTGAAAGCGCAACACGACTACTGCTCTCTGCCATTCGGGCAACTCCGCCACATGCCGGCGCAGCGACTCACTCAGCAAGGCATCACTTGCCTCCGCCGTCACCGCCGGATGAAAATCCGGTCCCATAGGAACCTCGATGCGACGCGCCATTTTACGGCTCTGATCGATGCAACGGTTCGTGGTACTTCGCCGCAGCCAGTAGACAAGGTGAGCCGCGGAATCGATCTTCGCCAAATTCTTGAACAGCTCCAGAAACACATCCTGGGCGACTTCTTCCGCAATCGCCGGAGTCTGCAAAAAATTCCACGCGATCCCGTACACCAGCGCCTGATGGTCCCGGACCAGACAGGCAAAGGCCGCGCGGTCCCCTGTTTTTGCGCAATCTAGCGAGCTCTGCAGGTCCGCTTTCGTCTCCAGATCAACCGCCTCTGTGAATTAATACGTACGAATACCATAAAAGTGTCCCGAAAACCAGGCACTTACTTCCCGATACAGAAAGTCGAAAAGATTCGATTCAGGATATCGTCTGCCGTGGTTGCGCCTGTGATTGCGTCAATGGGCCGCAGCGTCGCATATAGATCCAGGAGCAACATCTCATGCGGCAATCCGAACTCGGTTGCTCGCCGCGCATTCGCCAGTGCTTCAGTGCTCTCCCTCAGCAGGGCCTCATGCCTGATGTTGGTGATACTCCCGTCTTCGGGAGTTACCAGTCCGTCCGGTGCGAGCCGGCGCCGGATTGCGTTTTTCAGTTCAGAGATTCCATCGCCGGTCAGCGCAGATACAGCAATCAACCCATCGATCCCGTCGAGCTCCCGCGACAGGTCGGTCTTATTGCCGACGAGCACCGGTCTGCGCTCCGCTAACTTGTCCAGCAGCGCGCGGTCCGCATCACTCAGTTCGCGCGAGGCGTCGAACACCAGCAGTGTCAAATCGGCGTCCGCCATCGCCTGATGGCTGCGCTCAATTCCAAGCGCCTCCACAACATCTCGCGACTCACGGATTCCCGCCGTGTCGACCAGCTTCACCGGAATGCCCTCGAACGACGTCGTCTCTGACACCGTGTCGCGCGTGGTTCCCGGAACTTCGGTAACAATCGCCCGATCCTGTTCCAGCAGTCTGTTGAACAAGCTGCTCTTGCCCACGTTCGGACGTCCAGCAATCGCAAGCGTAAAGCCCTGAAACACCAGGCGGCCCGCCCCAAAGCTGTGCAACAAGATTTGTATTTCCGACTCAATGCGCCCGATCCGCGAGACAATCTCCGTCGCACTCGCAACGCTGACATCGTCTTCCGCAAAGTCGATCCCCGCTTCGAGCAGCGCAATCAGCTCCAGCAATTGCTCCTTGATCGGCCGGATACGCTTCGAGACAGAGCCTTCTATCTGCTGCGCCGCCACTTTGGCCTGATACAGCGTCGTCGCATCGATTAGATCGCGCACCGCCTCAGCCCGCGGCAGGTCGATCCTGCCGTTCATGTACGCCCGGAGCGTGAACTCGCCAGGCTCCGCAATCCGTGCGCCCGCTTCCACAGCGCGCTCTAAGCAGAAACGGAGCACCACCGGAGCGCCGTGGCATGAGATCTCAACCACGTCCTCGGCTGTGTATGACCGCGGAGCTCGGAAAAAGGAAACGACCGTTTCGTCGACAACGCTTCCGTCCCGATCGATGAGCCCGGCCATTTCGGAAGCCCAACTCTCCCACCGCGGCTGTTGCCGGAACCGCAGAATGTGCTCAGCGATCTCGCGGCTTCTGCCGCCTGAGAGGCGCACTACGCCCAGGCCAGCGCGTCCAAAAGCGGTAGAGATTGCGACAATCGTGTCGCGCGGATTCATTCAGAAAGGAAGAGCTATCGCGGGCGTCTTCCGCGTTCTTCGCGCCGCGGCCGTCCGCCACCGTTCCGGCCTTGTCCGTCGCGTCCGCCCAGTCCGCCCGACCGGCCCCCAGGCCCGCCGCGACCGCCACGAAAGCCACCGATGGGAACCGGA
>JAFARV010000743.1 GCA_019245255.1 Acidobacteriaceae bacterium
CATTCGCAAGTTCCCACATCATGATCGTCGGGTCGTTCTTGTATGCGATCCCAGTAATGCTGTTGACCCGATTCACAAGGTGGCTGACCCAGTTCTTGTACCATTGCCGGATCGTCGGATCAGTATAAAACTGATCGTGATACTGGCCGTTCGCCCAACGAACATACTGATCCATGCCGCCAAAATCCGTCCAATTGTTCGTGAACGGGATGATTAATTTAAGTCCGAGCTGTCCCGCCCGATAAATTGTGTAATCCAGATTCGCGAGGCCATTGGGTCCATCGTTGTACGCCGGAGCGGAGCCGTTCCAGTACTGAAAGTAGAACCCATTCGCTTTACCGCGTACCGAATTTGAACCATCCGCGTTTCCTATGTCGATCCAGCCCCAGGTGCGCAGGACGCGGAACTTGTTGTTGACCGCAGTCTGGAGAACCTGGTCAACCGTTGGCTTATCGGAGTACATCAGTTCAAACGAGTTGCCGCCGCCGAAGCGGAATGGCAAGCCATTAAACGCGAATTCGCGGTTTGCTCTGTGTACGAACTGATCGGCGGGATTGACGGTCACGCTTGAGCACACACTGGTGGTGAGGACGGGGTTTGATGAGCTTATCGAAACCGCATACTTGCCGCCTGGAAGAGATTTCGGAATGGTGAAGTACACGCGGCGCGTTGTGCCGATGACCATCCCCACCGTCGATGCCGCTACGGTACCCGCAGCCGAACCATTGCATGCAGTAGAGAAGGTTACGGTTACGTTCTCCGCGGAAATCGGCCCGCTTGGGAAACCGGACCCGGTGATCGCTTCAGAGGTAACGCCGGCGTACGCTGTCGCGGGCTGTGCCGTTGCATTCAATCTGACTTGCGCCGCCACAATCGACGCGCCTTCAAACAGAGAGAAAACGAAAATCAGAGATTTAATCACGTTATTTGCCTCCTCCGAGCAAGCGCAGTTTCCCCGCCGCGATGAGTATAGTGCTCAAAGCTGCCGCAATTAGAAGTGTGTAGTCCGGCTCGGGTGTTTGCGCGACGGCAATGACCGCGGAATCGCCTGCAGCTAATGTGTTCCCTGACGACGGGCTGAACAAGGCATCGAAGCTGGAAGCGAGCGTCGCAAAGGAGCCGTCACTCAACTGGATCTCTAGCGGGCTAAGCGCGCCTGTCAGTTGCGCGCTGGTTATCGAAAAGCTCGATAAATCGAAGCTGAAATCGCCCGTGAACCCGCCCGAGCCGTCGGAAGTGAATTGAGACATATCTTCGGTAACGGTCCCGCCGCCTAAAAAATTCACGTTCAGACTGAATGTCTCGAAAGTTACCTGAGACGTGGCCGGGAAATCCGGCGCGGACGCATTGGGACCGGTTTCGTTACTGATGTCGAAGGTCGCCGATGTCCCGGAAACAGGATCTAGCGAAAGAATTGCTATTGGGATCTGGCTGGCGCTCAGCGTAAGGACGCTCAAGCCGGTTGAAAGAAAAAGAACAAAGATGGATTGCGGTAGTCGCGTCATAGCTTCTCCGGGCTCGCAACTTGGCCAGCGATGACTTCGCCGCCTCACTGGAGCGGTGAGAATATTTTATGCGCAGACTACGCCGGCAATTTCGCAATTTCCGGCGAATGCAACGCCGCACAGACCGGCACTTGCGGCTACTGCACTACCCGCCTTTGTTGTTGCTTGCGAAGGAACGCAGGGATGTCGTGATCTTCCACCATCGGCGCTTCCGCGGCGACCCCAACGGGTTCAGGTTCGGGCTCAACTTCATGAGCGGCCGGTTCATGCGTTTCTGTTTCGTGGCCTGAGACCGCGGGCGCAGTCGTCACTGAAAACGGGAAATGTGGATTCCGGCGGTCCTCAGACGGTTCACGCTGGAATCCAGTTGCAATGACTGTGATCTTGACATCCGTGCCAAGCTTCTCATCAATGACAACTCCGAAGTTAATCTGAACGTCATGGTTCTGCGCCGCGTCGCGGATCAGGTTGCAAGCCTCATTGACCTCATGGATTCCGAGTTGGCTCGAACCAGTGATATTAATGAGCACTCCGCGCGCCCCATGAATTCCGCCTTCCTCCATCAGCGGGCTGTTGATCGCGTTGCGAGCAGCTTCAATCGCAGCGTTCTCGCCCGATCCAGTTGCCGTGCCCATCATGGCGTATCCCATGCCGACCATGATCGTCCGAATGTCTGAAAAATCGCGATTGATAAGACCAGGGGTTGTAATGATATCGGCAATGCCTTGTACCGCCTGGCGGAGGACGTCATCCGCCAGCTTGAACGCCTGCATGAAACTGGTGCCCCTTGGCGCGAGCCCAAGCAGCTTTTCATTCGGTACCGTAATGACGGTATCGCAACTGGACGCCAGTTCGCCAAGTCCGCGCTCGGCCTGACGCATGCGCCGGGATCCTTCGAACGCAAACGGCTTGGTGACGACGGCGACAGTCAGCGCGCCGAGTTCCTTCGCAAGTGAGGCAACCACGGGCGCTGCACCGGTTCCAGTGCCGCCACCAAGGCCCGCCGTCACGAAGACCATATCCGCGCCTTCGAGGATCTCGATTATGTGCTCTGTATCTTCGAGCGCAGCCTGTCGTCCTACCGCGGGATCAGCACCGGCGCCAAGACCACTCGTCAGTTTCTTACCCAGCGGCAGCTTGTTCGCGACCGGAGAAGCGGCGAGCGCCTGCTTATCCGTGTTCATCACGTAGAAATCGACTCCGGCGAGTCCCTCCTGTAACATGCGCGCAACGGCGTTGCACCCACCTCCGCCGACGCCCACTACTTTGATTCTGGTGCCGAGTTGCACTTCGTCTTCAATGAGGAATTTCAAATCGTCCGCCATGTCCCGTTCACTCTCAGCTGTTGATGTCCGCTTACTCAGACCGTCCCAAAATGCGCCCATCTCTTACCTCTCGCGCGGTATGCCGCACCGTTCATTCATTACTGTTAACTCGAGACCAATCCTGCCAGGCCGGGGGACGTTCGCTTCCAGTCCCGCTTGAATTTCAAGCGCCCGGAATACATAGCAAGACCCGCCGAAACGGTCCAGACCGGGCTATCGAGCTCGCGCGGCCAGTTCTCGATTCCGACCGCAAGCCCGTTCCTCGCCTGGCAATTCAGCACTCGCTCTGCGACATCGCACATTCCGGTCAACAGCGCCCCACCTCCGGTCAATACCGCGCCTTCAAGCAGCGATTGCTCC